>CAINAY010000194.1 GCA_903846425.1 uncultured Noviherbaspirillum sp. | reverse complement strand
TGATCGAGCTTTAGCACTTGTTTAAATCGAATATCTTGTTTATTAACGTCCTTCGCAGACTAGGCTGGCCGCAACGTGGCTGTCATGGCTCGCTGGGATAGTCGCTAATCCGGTCTAATCCGGTCACTATTCGGGTTTCACTAAAGCCGAAACTCTGCGCTTACCCACTTTCCTCGTCTATTTTTCCAAGAAAGATAAGCCAGTTTATGGGGAGTAAACTGCTCGCAAGACTCTGCGACAGCTGAGCTAAACCCTAGTTCAGTAACCACATCCATGTCCGGTATCATATCGGCTGTAGTGATTAATTTTCGACCCGTAGTTAAATCAATAATTCTTATAAAAGGACAGGGGAATGAACTACAACCAAGCCATTACCATCGGCGATCTGCGCAACATCGCGCGCAAAAAACTTCCACGATCCGTATTCGGTTTCATTGATGGTGCTGCACACGATGAGCGGACATTGCGGGATAACGAAGGTGATTTTGCAAAAATTCGGTTTGCACCGCGATTTATGGTCGATGTCAGCCAGCGTTCACAGCAAGTCGAGGTGCTGGGTAATACGTTTAATTCACCGATGATTCTGGGCCCCACGGGCTTAGCGGGGATTCTCTGGCCCGAAGGTGATCTGGCGATAGCGCGCGCCACTCAGACTAAAGGAATAGGATTTTGTCAGTCCACTAATTCCAATTGTAGTATCGAACAACTCGCCACTCGTGCGCGTTCTGATTTTTGGTTTCAACTCTACATTCAAAAAGATCGCGACTTTTCACGTTCATTGATGCAGCGCGCCTGGGATGCGGGCTCGCGTGTACTGGTGCTGACGATAGATTTACCGCTTCCGGGGCCACGTGAACGTGATCAACGCAATGGTTTTACCGTGCCACCACGCATAGGCTTGGATAATATTTTTGATTATGCAAGCAAACTCGGTTGGTTGCTCCGGCTAGCGACTGGACCGAAATTCACCTTCGGTAATATCGATAATCCCGATGCACCTGCGCGCAAGTTAATGACCTTGGCGCAGTACGTGAGTGCCGCATTTGATCCTTCAGTCACGTGGGAAGATCTCGACTGGATCCGACGTGAGTGGGAAGGAAAGCTGGCAGTTAAAGGGATACTGCGCGCTGATGATGCAAAAAAGGCGCAGGCACATGGTGCCGATGCAGTCATCGTATCGAATCACGGTGGGCGACAACTGGATGGTTCACCCTCAGCGATTGCTGCGTTACCGGCTGTGGTTGATGCCGTCGGTGATAAGACCACCGTGTTAATGGACGGTGGCATTCGTCGCGGTGGCGATATCGTTAAAGCCATGGCAATAGGTGCGCGTGCTTGTCTGATTGGTCGGGCGGGTCTGTATGGTTTGGCCTCGGGTGGGCAGCCGGGGGTAGAGCGCGCGATTGGAATGCTCCAGCAGGAGATGGACATTGTGCAGGCGTTGCTGGGCGTGCCGGACATTACAAAGATTGATCGTAGTGCTTTGTTTGAGGAGCGCTAACCAGTCGTTGAACCCATTATGAAATAATTTCCTTACGGTATAAATTTCATGACGACTATAAGCAAAGTAAGGAGTGCTTCACGACATCAGTTTTGATTCAGCGCAAATAATTAGTTTTACGGTCGGTCTAGTCTGGGAACTGTTTAGCATAGGTGAGTTTGGTGCAGGGTGAAATCCTTGTGCCAATCTTGCTTAGGCTGGCACTATCCAAACTAAAGAGATCAAAGCTGAGGCGCGTATGAAGCGTTTGCACACACACTACGATAACTTAAAAGTCGCACAGAACGCTCCACCGGAAGTCATACGCGCGGCATACAAAACATTAAGTCAAAAATTTCATCCCGATCGTCACGGTGGTGATCTGCGTTCTACAAAAACTTTTCAACTGATTACAGCAGCATATGACGTGCTGTCTGATCCACAGCGACGTCGTCAACATGATGAATGGATAGCGCGCACAGAGCGACGTTTAGATCGAGAGGCGATGGCTGCACTCGCAGCGCGCGAGCAACGACCTTGGAATGGGAAAGAGCGACGTGCTCGATCGTGGCCATCGATGAAAGCATCAATGCCGCCAGTAGCAACCGCAGCCATTTCTGGCAAAGTAAAAATCCCAGCCCGAACGCTGGCTTTATGGACGGCGATGGTGATATCAACCCTCATGCTGCTGATGCTGTATCAGTCTTAACGTTATTTTTCGCTGTGCAGTAGTTGGTTAAATCATTCGATACTATCGACAGTCCATTCGCAGTCACGGCGCCCCTTGCGCTAAAATCTCAGCCCTAGGCTGGGTCGGTTATAGTTAGCATTCCACTGCGAGACAGCTTACCTTCTGTTAGCCAAAAACGACTACAAGAAAGCGCTTGTGAACAGCCAGACCGAGGAGAGCATCATCACGGCCGCGCTTTTGCGCATGGGTCTGATCGATGCCGATGAACAGCCAGTAATCACCCACCTAACCGGTGGCGTTTCGTCATTAATTGTGCGGGTTGATACGCGCCGTGGTCCCTTATGCGTGAAACAGGCCTTACCCGAATTGAAAGTAGCAACTCACTGGAGCGCACCTTTAGAACGTAGTCATGCTGAACTAGCCTGGATTAAGCACGTATCGAATGGCTTACCCGAGGCCGTACCCACCATCTTAGGTTCCGACCCATCTTCTTTTTGCTTTGCGATGAACTGGCTGCCACCTGAGAGTTATCCAGTATGGAAGTTACAGTTACGCGATGGTGTGGCTGATAGTGTCTTTGCCGCTGAAGTCGGACGTCGACTCGCCGCCATTCATTCAGCTACGGCGGACAATGATGAACTAGCTAAGAGCTTTGCGAATGATGAGAATTTTTTTCAACTGCGATTAGATCCGTATTTCGGCGCTACAGCCAAAGTGCATGCAGATTGCGCCGCATCGTTACACGAGTTGATTTCCACAACAGCGAACAACAAGCGCGCACTGGTGCACGGTGATATCAGCCCTAAAAATTTGTTGGTGGGGCCGACTGGCCCATTATTTTTAGATGCCGAGTGCGCTTGGTATGGTGAGCCAGCGTTCGATGCTGCTTTTTGTCTTTGTCATTTACTCGCTAAATGTCTTTGGCGACCCACATCTAGCGATGCGTTTTTAGCTTGCTTTGATGCATTTGCAGCGGCTTATTTAAAAGGAGTTCGCTGGGAAAATGCAGAGCACGTTGAGGAAAGAATTACTCGCCTGTTAGCAGCGATTATGTTGGCGCGAGTTGACGGTAAATCGCCGCTCGAATATTTAAATGAACACGATAGCGAACGCCTGCGAAACTTTGCTAAAGCCCGAGTTCTATCGCCTCGGGAAAAATTAAAAACTATTCGCGATGAATGGCAGCGTGAATTACAGCAGTGAGCAACATTTAGCTTTAGGTTTGTTTAGATCAATTTTTACGAGCTGTTCGTTTTGGAGCATGTTGTTTTGCTGAGGGCAAATCGTCTAAATTGGATGCTTTGGCGGAGTTTGCTTTAGCCCAAGCAATAGCTTTTTTGAGAGCGCCCTTGGTTTTCTCTTCATGTAGCCATGTTTCATTGTCAGGAATAATGGTGGCCGTGCGAATAATCCAAACCCCCTTG
>CAINAY010000193.1 GCA_903846425.1 uncultured Noviherbaspirillum sp. | reverse complement strand
TCGTGGTCAGATAGGTAAAGGTATGTGGGCTATGCCTGACTTGATGGCCGCAATGCTTGAGCAAAAAATTGGGCATCCTAAAGCCGGTGCAAATACTGCTTGGGTACCTTCACCAACGGCTGCGACATTGCATGCAATGCACTATCACCAAGTCAATGTGGCAGAGATTCAACAGCAATTAGAAAAACTGGACGCGCCTACGGAATTGAAGCGATTGCGTGATGAGCTATTGATGATTCCAGTAGTGGCAAAACCAACATGGTCAACAGCGGATATTCAGCAAGAGCTAGATAACAATGCACAGGGCATTCTGGGTTATGTGGTGCGTTGGGTCGAGCAAGGTGTGGGATGTTCGAAAGTGCCAGATATTCATAATGTCGGCCTGATGGAAGATCGCGCTACCTTGCGTATTTCTAGTCAACATATAGCTAACTGGTTGTTGCATGGTGTCGTGACCGAGGCTCAGGTAAAAGAAACTCTCGAGCGCATGGCGAAGGTTGTAGATGGCCAAAATTCCGGCGATCCGTTTTATCGTCCGATGGCGATTAATCTGTCGACCTCACACGCATTTCAAGCAGCCAGCGATTTAGTATTTAAAGGCCTGGATCAACTAGCGGGCTATACCGAGCCACTATTGCATGCTTGGCGCTTGAAGTTTAAAAAAGAAGTGATGCGCGCTTGATTCGTTACGTTTGAGTACAAAAAACAAAGCCAGCGTTATTCTGGCTTTGTTTTTGTAAATGAAGCTTTTAATTAAGCGGCTAGTTTGATTACATTAGCACTAGAAACAGGGCTGCGAATTAAATGATCAAAAGCTCCCAGCGCTGCTTTTGAACCTTCACCCATAGCGATGATGATTTGCTTATAAGGCACGGTGGTTACATCGCCGGCTGCGAACACGCCGGGTACTGAGGTTTGGCCTTTAGCATCCACTTCAATTTCACCACGCGCAGATAGTGCCACCGTACCTTTTAACCAATCGGTATTTGGCAACAAACCAATTTGCACAAAAATACCTTCCAGCTCTAAAGATTTCGATAAGCCTGATGCACGATCGGTGTAGCGCATACCGTTGACCTTTGCACCGTCACCCAATACTTCAGTGGTTTGAGCTTGAGTAATAACCGTCACATTAGGCAAGCTGCGTAATTTGCGTTGCAGTACTTCGTCAGCACGCAACGTAGAATCGAATTCCAGCAAAGTCACATGACTCACCATGCCTGCTAAATCAATCGCAGCTTCCACGCCTGAATTGCCACCACCAACTACCGCTACGCGTTTGCCTTTAAACAGTGGTCCGTCGCAATGCGGGCAGTAAGCCACTCCTTTATTACGGTACTCTTGTTCGCCAGGCACATTCAATTCGCGCCACCGAGCGCCTGTGGCAATCACTACAGATTTCGCCTTTAAGCTTGCCCCACTATCGAGTTTAATTTCAATAATCTCACCCGGAATGATTGCTGACGCTCGCTGAAGATTCATGACATCAACATCATACGACTTCACGTGCTGTTCGAGCGCAGAGACTAATTTAGGCCCTTCCGTTTCTTTCATCGAAATGAAATTTTCTATACTTAAGGTGTCCAGTACTTGGCCGCCAAAGCGCTGCGCTACGATACCTGTGCGTATTCCTTTACGAGCTGAATAAATCGCTGCTGAAGCACCGGCGGGACCGCCGCCGATGATAAGCATGTCAAAGACATCTTTTGCGCCAATTTTTTCTGCCGCGCGTGCTGTTGTACCTGTATCTAATTTTGCTATGATTTCTTCCAGTGTCATTCGTCCTTGATCGAAAACTTCGCCATTCAAAAGCCGGGGATCGGCGGCTTCGTGGAGTGCGGTGACGTGTCCACCGGGTCAGATCGGAAGAGCGTCGTGTAGGGAAAGAGTGTTCAGAGCCGTGGGGGGGGGGGGG
>CAINAY010000192.1 GCA_903846425.1 uncultured Noviherbaspirillum sp. | reverse complement strand
CTGAATTGGCAGTTAACGCTGGATTTCAAGCGCCGGCAAATTCTGCGCTGGCACGAGCCAGTGCGGCAGAGGGCCGCAGCCGTGCCACCGCGCTGCGAGCGCAGTGCGATGTGGATATCAAAGCGCTGATCATGCTGACCGGTCTTGATGAACGTGATCTGCGTGCCAAACTCGACAGCATGCCACCTACCCTACCGCTCCCTACGCCAGTACCTCTGGCTGAGCTTCCAGCTGCAACGCTTGCGCAACGTCCTGACATTTATGCCGCCGCTCAGCAGGTCGCGGCCGCCAGCAACGATGTCGGTAGCGTAGAAGCGCGACGCTACCCGCGGCTTTCGCTATCCGGAAACATTGGTCGAAATCGATTTGAGACCAGCGATGGCACATTTAACTTAAACAGTTGGACCGTGGGGCCTGTTGCTCTGAGCTTGCCTATTTTTGATGGTAATCGGCGACGCGCCAATATGGCTGCGGCGGTTGCGCGGTATGAGGAGGCCGCGAATGAGTACCGCGCCACGGTACGCCGCGCGGTGCGTGAGGTCGAAGAGAGTTTAGTTAATCTAGATAGCATTGCGGCGCGTAGCAATGACGCGCAGATCGCTATCGACGGCTTCATGACCTCGCTCGAGGCCGCCAAGCTGCGCTACGAAAAAGGTTTTGACAGCTTGATCGATCTCGAGGAAGCACGTCGCAGCAAACTTGGTGCAGAGACCGCACTGGTGAATCTTCAGCGTGAACGTATCGCAGCGTGGATCGGCTTGTACCGTGCCGCTGGCGGTGGCTGGCAATCGCCAACATATTCCGATAAAACCCCCTCAGAGTCGAAACCATGATTCCCTTGCATCTAATACGACAGTTCCAGCATCAGCTTCCGCGACCAGCTATCGCAAGCTTGGCCATGCTGCTGTTGCTCGTCGTGTGGCTCTTGCCAACTCAAAGCAGTAAGGCCAATCACAGAGTAGCAATCAACAAGCCGGCATCTACGGCGAAGGCGGCATTGACGGTTAGCACCGCACGCCCACAGCTAACCCGCCTCACGCAGACACTGGCTGCGAATGGTGACATCGCCGCTTGGCAGGAGGCGAGCATCGGTAGCGAGGCCAATGGGCTGCGCTTGACCGAAGTGCTGGTGAATGTAGGTGATGTAGTGCGTGTCGGTCAAACCCTTGCGCGTTTTTCTGATGAGACCGTGCAAGCCGATCTTGCTCAAGCCAATGCTGCTTTGTTGGAGGCTCAAGCGACACTTGCCGAGGCCAGCTCAACTGCAGAGCGTGCACGATCGTTGGTTAATACCGGTGCTATCAGCACCCAGCAGATCAATCAATTTCTCACTGCAGAGCAAACCGCGCGTGCACGCGTCGCCGCGACCGAGGCAGCGGTCAGTGCACAAAAACTGCGGCTGAAATTCACCCAACTAGTCGCGCCGGACAGTGGTGTGATCTCTGCACGCAGCGCGACTGTGGGTGCAGTTGTCGCAAACGGCAACGAGCTATTTCGAATGATTCGCAAAGGTCGGTTGGAGTGGCGCGCCGAGGTGATGGCGAGCGAGCTTTCACGTATACGTGTTGGCTCAAGTGTGAAACTGGTCGCAGCGAATGGCACACGCTTGAATGGTAAGGTTCGCATAATCGGCCCTACCGTCAACCCACAAAATCGATCGGCGCTGGTGTATGTCGATCTGCTTTCCGATGCCTCGGGTGAGGCAGCTGCAAAACCCGGTATGTTTGCGCGTGGTGAATTCACGCTTGGCAGCGGCAACGGCGTCACGCTACCGCAGCAGGCAGTGGTTGTGCGCGATGGCTTTAGCTATGTATTTCAGATCAAGCCCGATGGACGCGTGGCGCAGACGAAGGTGAAGACAGGTCGTTATCTTCAGGACCAGGTCGAAATAACCGAAGGTATTTCGCTGCAAGATGAGATTGTGGTGGCCGGTGCTGGTTTTTTAAACGATGGTGATCTGGTGCGTGTGACTCGTAGTAACGCGGTAGCACGTGACAACAAACGCGATACGAAGGACGCCCAGTGAATTTTTCTGCGCTTTCGATTCGCAGTCCGATTCCCGCGATTTTATTATTCGCGCTGCTGACACTGGCAGGCTTACTCGCATTTCGCTCGAATGCGATTCAAGATTTTCCCGATATCGAGCTGCCCATAGTAAACGTAGTGGCTTCCTTGCCGGGCGCTGCGCCCGCTCAGCTCGAGACTGAAGTAGCGCGCAAAATTGAAGGCTCGGTTGCCAGCTTGCAGGGTGTTAAAAATATTTATACCAAGGTACTCGATGGACAGGTAACTGTCACGGTTGAGTTTGTACTGGAAAAAAATCTCTCGGATGCAGTCAATGATGTACGTGATGCCGTAGCGCGAGTACGCGCTGATCTGCCCGCTGACATGCGCGATCCAGCGGTGACCAAGGTGTCGACTGCTGGTCGACCGATTCTCACCTTCAGCGTGGCCACCGCACCGAATGCTGCTGGTAGCGCGCCTGACTTACAAGAAATCTCCTGGTTCATTGATAACACAGTCACCAAACGCCTACTAACCGTCAAAGGTGTCGGTGCCATCAAGCGTATTGGCGGTGTATCGCGTGAAGTTCGCATCGAATTAGATACCGCGCGCATGAACGCGCTGCGCGTCACTGCGATTGATGTTTCCCGCAGACTGCGTCAGGTTCAGCAAGAGGCACCGGGTGGACGTGGCGATGTATCTGGTGCAGAGCAGTCGGTTCGTACGATTGCTACCGTCAAGACCGCCGCTGAATTAGCTCTGATGGAAATCTCGCTCGATGATGGCAGGCGGGTAAGGCTCGATCAAATCGCGAGTGTTAAAGACACCGTCGCCGAGCCACGCGCTATTGCCACCCAGGATGGCAAGTTAGTGGTTGGCTTCGAGATATCGCGCACCAAAGGCTACGGTGAATTGATGGTGGCGCAAGGTATTCGCGAAGTGGTGAATGCGTTGCAGACAGATAATCCTCATCTTCGTATTGCTGAGGTAATCGATAACGCGCAACCGGTGGAAGAGAACTACGAAGGTTCGATGATTCTCCTGTATGAAGGCGCGTTTCTAGCAGTGCTGGTGGTGCTCTGGTTTTTACGTGATTGGCGTGCGACGTTAGTGGCAGCATCTGCTTTGCCATTGTCGGTGATCCCGACCTTTCTAGCGATGTCATGGTTTGGCTACACCATCAATACCGTCACCCTGCTTTCATTAGCGCTGGTGGTGGGTGTGCTGGTGGATGACGCGATTGTCGAGATCGAAAATATCGCACGACACCTGCAAATGGGCAAAACACCCATGCAAGCTGCACTCGAAGCCGCAGATGAGATCGGTATGGCAGTGATTGCCACTACGTTTACCTTGGTCGCAGTGTTTCTGCCAACAGCATTCATGGGTGGTGTGCCGGGCTTGTTCTTCAAACAGTTTGGTTGGACTGCAGCCGTAGCAGTGTTGTCGTCATTGGTGGTGGCGCGCTTACTAACGCCGATGATGTCGGCCTACTTGCTTAAACCAGCGAAGCATGTACAGCCAGAAGATGGCTGGATAATGCGTAACTACTTGCGCATCATGCGTTGGTGCTTGCGCTATAGGTGGGTAACAGCGATTGCCTCCGCGCTGTTTTTTGTGGCGTCATTGGCGCTAGTACCTTTGCTGCCAACCGGCTTCATACCGCCGGCTGATCGCGGGCAGACGCAGATCACAGTCGAACTAGCGCCGGGCAGTACCTTAGCTGAGACCACTGCAACGGCTGAACAGGCAAGACTCGCCGCAATGAAAGTTAAAGGTGTCGAGAGTATCTTCAGCTCAATCGGTGGTGGTTCGAGTGGCGACGCGTTTGCACCAGGCGCCGCAGCCGAAGCACGACGCGCTGTAATGACGCTGAACGTAATTCATCGCGATAAGCGCTCTGAGTCATTGCCGGATCTGGAAAATCAGTTACGCGCCAATCTAGATGAAATCCCCGGCGCACGTTTCACGGTTGGCCCACCGGATACTGGCGTCAAGATGCAGTTGGTATTAAAAAGTGATGACCCGGTTGCGCTGACGACCGCGGCGCGTATGGTCGAGCGCGAGTTACGAACGCTCAATGGCATTGGCAATGTCAATTCAAGCGCATCGTTGGTCAGACCTGAGATCATCGTTCGACCTGATGCCGCGCGTGCTGCCGACCTAGGTGTGACCACAGCGAGCATTGCAGAGACCGTGCGTGTTGCTACTGCCGGTGACTATGACGTCAATTTACCGAAGTTGAATTTGTCGGAACGTCAGGTGCCGATTCGTGTGCAATTACCGAATGATGTGCGCGCAGATCTTGCAGCGATTGAGCGCCTGTCAGTACCCGGACGGCAAGGTCCGGTGATGCTGGGTACGGTCGCCAGTGTCAGTATGGACAGCGGTCCTGCACAAATCGACAGACTAAACCGCAGCCGCAATGTCACCTTGGAGGTAGAGTTAGGTGGACGCTCGCTAGGTGAGTTGAATGAGGAAGCGCGTGCTCTACCCAGCATGAAAAACCTACCACCCTCAGTGACGATCGCCGATCTAGGTGATGCACAAGAAATGCAGGCGCTGTTCGAAAGCTTTGGCATCGCCATGCTCATTGGTGTGCTCTGCATCTATGGTGTGCTGGTGCTTCTATTTCATGACTTCATGCAGCCGCTAACAATTCTCGCAGCGCTGCCGCTCTCAATCGGTGGGGCGTTTGTTGGTCTGCTGGTCACTCACAAGGCATTGTCTATGCCCTCCATGATCGGTTTAATCATGCTAATGGGTATCGTGACCAAGAACTCTATTCTGCTAGTTGATTATGTGATTCTCGCGCGCAGCGCGGGCATGTCAAGGTTCGATGCGCTGGTAGATGCCTGCCACAAGCGTAGCCGCCCGATTCTGATGACCACGATTGCCATGGGAGCGGGCATGATGCCGTTAGCGCTTGGCTACGGGGCGGACCCAAGTTTCCGCTCCCCGATGGCGGTAGCGGTTATCGGTGGCTTGATAACCTCAACCTTGTTATCGCTGCTGGTGGTACCGGCTGTTTATACCTTCGTTGATGACGCCCAAAGCCGATTGCGGAGATTCAGCCAAACCATTTTGCAAAAACCAGAATAAGTAGTAGCACATCCCATTTTTTTGCAAAGAGTCATCGCGTTTTATCCACATACTCGGCGAATCCAACGTCGCTTAGCTGACAAAAATTAGATTGGCCTATCACCATTCCTGATTACATTTACGCTCAATCTACCAAACTCATAAATCTACGCT
>CAINAY010000191.1 GCA_903846425.1 uncultured Noviherbaspirillum sp. | reverse complement strand
TTTGCCTAACCAAAATTTACGTTCAATAAGTGAATATTTCCAACCTTTTGATGCCATACAGTCGCGAAATTTTTCGCTGATGTATATGGTTTGCTTAGGATCTTCGGCATTCGCAAAAACAAACAAATTTTTACTATTGCATTCACGTTCCGAAGACTCAAAGCTAAGTTTGGAAGCACTTTTGATATCGACATGGGTAATTTGATAAACACCGCCACAACCGGAAATCAAAGCACTTGCGAGGCTAAAAAAAATTATTAATGATTTATTCATAATGATTATAGTTTAAATAATTAATTTGTGTTGACATCAATATTAATTTAAGGTCGAATGATAGCGATTATTTTTTAACCAGATTAATTTTTCAGACGCTGCCCGAAGCATCAGCACAAAAACGAGACTCAGTTGGTCAGACGCTGGCAATCCTTTCTAATAATGAAATTGTAACCCCGGTTGATAGGACACAAATAATGAGCACAAAATTAAAATCGGTCGCGGACCACATTCTTTCCACTTCGACAGGCCGTGCGGGTGGGGCTCCGGGTGTCGTTGCTGTAGTAACAAGCAAAACAGAAAATATTTACGAGGGTTGTTCCGGCGTACGCTCACTCGGTAGTGAAGCTCCAATGACGATGGATTCGGTCATGGCAATTTTTTCCACTACTAAAGCTATTACTGCTACTGCCATTATGCAGTTGGTCGAGGAGGGTTTGCTAAGCTTGAATGACCCTGCCAAAAAATACGTGCCCGAGATTGCCGCGATTGAAGTACTGACGGGCTACGATTCTAATGACAAAGCATCAACAAGACCACCGGCCCGCGACATCACCGTGCTTGATCTGATGACACATACTGCCGGTTTTTGTTACGAATTTTTCAGCCATGAAGATCTGAAATACCGTACCGAGAAAGAAATTCCTACAGTTGTCTCTAGCACATTCGCCAGCATCTGCACCGTACTGCTTCATGATCCTGGTGAACGCTGGACATACGGGGTCAATATTGATTGGCTGGGCCTGATTGTTGAAAAAATTCGTGGCAAACGCTTAGGTATAGTTTTTGAGGAAAGAATCTTTGGACCCTTGGGAATGTCAGACATATCTTTTACTTTGTCTGAATCCATGAAGCAGCGACGCGCTATTTTGCATGATCGGGCGCAGGATGGGAAACTTACGCCCTTACCTGACCTAATCCTGCCTCAACCCCCAGAAATGGACATGGGTGGGCACGGTTTGTATGCCAGCGTAGGCGAATATGCCAAGTTTATACGGATGTTCCTAAATGATGGCAATGGGCCACACGGCCGCGTTCTTAAAGCAGAAACTGTTGAGGCAATGAGCAAGAACATGTTGCCCCAAGACGTAAAGAGTGGAGGCTGGATTACTTCCATTCCTTCTCTGTCTAATGCAGGAGAATTCGATCCCGGTGTGGAAAAGACTTGGGCGCTCTCGTTCCAGCGCAATGAAGAGGCCTGTGCTAGCGGCAGACCCGCTGGTTCGCTCATGTGGGCGGGGCTAGGCAATTTGTACTATTGGATTGACCGTAAAAACAGTATCGGCGGTTTTTGGGGCTCTCAAATCCTGCCTTTCCAAGACATAGCGTCCTATCCTGGCTTTGTAGAGTTTGAAACAGCGGTGTACCGTTACCGCTAAAAAACGAGCAGCCTTCATCAGGTAGACAGGACTGCGTGATTTTTAAATATCTGCCAGACTTACCCTGTCTCCTGATCTAGATCAACCCATGGCCCCCGACCCACCCAGTCGACCTTAACGATGCGCTTTGAGTCGATTATGCATAGTCTGTACTGCTAGCCCCAATGCCGCTGCAACCGCAGCAATACTTTGACCTGCACCCACCAACCTGACAGCTTCAAGCTTAAATTCCA
>CAINAY010000190.1 GCA_903846425.1 uncultured Noviherbaspirillum sp. | reverse complement strand
TGCAGTAGTGTCGCTTCAGCGACCGACTCTGACAGTTGGGGTACCTGAACTTCCAGAATTGCCATTTCACTCTCCGTTTCGGTTTGTTCGCACGGCAGCCGGCATTCGGCTCGCCGCGGGGTCTATCTTTATTTCGTCAGGATGAAGCCTTTGAGCTTCGCGAAAGCAGTATCAATCAGCGCTTTCTGCTGTGCGTAATGCTTGTCGTAATAACCGACCGCAGGCGACGCACTCGCAGGACGACCTGAATACGCTAGCTTTTGTCCTTCTGCCAGGTTTTCAAAGATATTGTGCTGAATCTGGAACCATGGGCCCTGATTTTGTGGTTCATCCTGCACCCAAACCAACTCACTAAAGTTAGGGAAAGATTTCAGTTCAGTCGCAAACGCTTTGTGTGGGAACGGATACAGCTGCTCGATGCGAATAATCGCTACATCGTTCACTCCGCGCTCTTTACGTGCATTCACCAAATCAAAGTACACCTTGCCGGAGCAGGCCAGCACACGTTTTACTTTTTTCGGATCAATCGCCTCATCAACTTCACCGATGACTGTGTGGAATGAGCCTTTAACTAACTCAGACAACGGTGAGCCAGCATCTTTGTTACGCAATAGCGACTTAGGCGTAAAGATCACCAGCGGCTTGCGGAACAAACGAATCATTTGACGACGCAACAGATGGAAAATCTGCGCTGCGGTCGTTGGTTGAACGACCTGCATATTGTTATCGGCGCTCAATTGCAAGAAGCGTTCTATTCGTGCTGATGAGTGCTCAGGACCCTGACCTTCGTACCCATGCGGCAGCATCATGACTAAACCGGATGCACGACCCCATTTCACTTCACCCGAACTAATGAATTGATCGATAACGACTTGCGCACCGTTCGCAAAATCGCCGAACTGCGCTTCCCAAATCGTCAGCGTATTCGGTTCAGCCGTCGAGTAACCATACTCAAAACCTAACACCGCTTCTTCTGACAAAACGGAATCGATAACGGTAAACGGAGCTTGTTGATCCGATACATGTTGCAGCGGAATATAGCTACCTGCATCCCACTTCTCACGATTTTGATCATGCAGTACCGAGTGACGGTGCGTGAATGTGCCACGACCTGCATCTTGGCCTGTAATACGAATGGCGTATCCCGAAGAAACCAAGGTAGCAAAGGCGAGATGCTCACCCATACCCCAATCAAGATTCACTTCACCACGACCCATAGCCGCACGATCAGCTAGTACTTTTTCTACCAGCGGATGGGCTTTGAAATGCTCTGGCAACGTTGTAATACGCTCAGACAAACGTTTTAGCTCAGTAATCGGCACGGAGGTGTCAGCAGCATCCGTCCATTTGCGATTGAGGAAAGGCATCCAATCAACCGCGTACTTATTTTTGAAGCTGGAAATAACCGGATCAATCGAGCTGCGTCCCGCATCCATCGCATCGCGAAACGCTTTGACCATCGTATCGCCGCCATCGGCAGCAATCGTGCCCTGCGTAGATAACTTGTCAGCGTAGAGTTTGCGCGTGCCGGGATGCTGTCCGATTTTTTTGTACATCAATGGCTGAGTCAGCGCCGGAGTGTCTTGCTCATTGTGGCCTAGCTTGCGGAAGCAAACAATATCAACCACCACATCTTTTTGGAACTGCATACGGAAATCAAGCGCGATCTGCGTAGCAAACACTACCGCTTCAGGATCATCACCATTCACATGCAAGACCGGTACTTCAATCATCTTCACTACGTCCGAGCAGTACAGTGTCGAACGCGAGTCACGCGGATCGGAAGTCGTAAAACCAATTTGGTTATTAATGACGATGTGCACTGTGCCGCCCGTACCATAGCCACGGGTCTGTGCAAGATTCAGGGTTTCCATCACAACGCCCTGTCCCGCAAATGCCGCATCGCCATGAACCAGAATCGGCAATACTTGTTTACCGTCTTTGTCACTGCGTCTATCCATGCGGGCTTTAACGGAACCTTCCACCACCGGATTGACGATCTCCAAATGCGATGGATTGAACGCTAGGGATAAATGCACAGGACCACCCGGAGTCGAGATATCACTCGAGAATCCTTGATGGTATTTAACATCGCCTGCAGGCAGATCGTCGCCATGCTTGCCTTCGAATTCAGCAAACAAATCTTGTGGCATCTTGCCTAAAATATTCACCAGCACATTCAGTCGGCCACGATGCGCCATGCCAATCACAATCTCTTGTATGCCCTGACTACCTGCACGTTGAATAGTTTCATCTAACGAGGCGATGAAACTTTCGCCACCTTCGAGCGAGAAGCGTTTTTGACCCACATATTTGGTATGCAAATAACGCTCTAGGCCCTCGGCTGCGGTAATGCGATCAAGGATGTGCTGCTTTTGTTCGCGAGTGAAATTACCGGTTGATCGCGACGCTTCCAAGCGCTCTTGCATCCAGCGTTTTTGGGCTGGATCAGTCATGTATTGAAATTCGGCGCCTATGCTGCGGCAGTAGGTATCGCGTAATGCCTGCAACAAATCGCGTAGGGTCGCGGTCTCGCCACCAAAATAAGTATTGCTGATGTTGAACACGGTATCCATGTCCGCATCGGAGAAGCCATAGAACGAAGGCTCGAGCTCAGGAATCGCAGGGCGCTCTTGGCGCTGCAGAGGATCCAGATTGGCCCACTGCGTACCTAGGAAGCGATAAGCTGCAATCAGCTGAGTGACCGCCACGCGTTTTCTACCCATCTCTGCATCCGCCGAGGCAGACACCGTGCGAATCGGGCCTAGCTTTGCGCGCTCGGCAAAGGAAGCCACCACGCTGGCATGGGGAACATCGGGACGATCAGAACCATCGACAGCCGGCACGTGCTGCATGGCGTCGAAATACGCTCGCCAATTATCAGGAACTGCACCGGGATTAAGAAGGTAGGCCTCGTAGAGTTCTTCCACGTACGGGGCATTGCCTCCAAACAGATAGGAGTTGGAGAAGTGCTGCTGCATCATTTGGCTCACCTTTTGCTCGCGCTTCGCGAGAGTATGGGGGTTAGGAAGTACTAGGCAAGGCGCCTGCAACTTCCGACCGGACCTCTATCGAGACCCACTTAACCGTCCACTTTACGGGCTTTCCGCTCCATGGACTGCGCTACATACTACTTTACGACTACGCGCGGAGAATAACACAGCGTTGACGCTTTGGAACATGAAAAACGGGCCAAGGCAGGCCCGTTTCGTGACTACTCAGTCGCTTTAT
>CAINAY010000189.1 GCA_903846425.1 uncultured Noviherbaspirillum sp. | reverse complement strand
TGATTTACTAGTATTGACCCGCAGATCAAGAGGCGCACTCTCATTTAACGCATCAACCAATTGAAAGGCTTCTTCCTCACCTAACTGCGCGATCAATCGACTCATAATCCAATCAGGCATATTGGTTCTGAGCGCGACAGAAAAACTACGACTATCCAGTGCTAACACTTCGGTTAACCACGCAGTCTCTTGCTCAGACAAACCCGCAATCGATTCAACACCCACGGCATGACCTAAACCCAACAAGGCAATTCGACGCATCTGCGAGCCCGAACCAGATTCTGCTAAATGCGTAAAGAGAGTTCGTTTACGCAGTAGCGCATACACAGCTTCGGCGACCACTCCTCGTTCACGTCCACCTAACCTGGGATGCTCACGAAAATAGCGCGAGAGCACCATATCCGCCGCCGCGGTAAAGCGCAGCACGTCGCGCAAGGCTTCTTCAGTACTTGCGATGATTGCAGGTGGCAATCTCATAATTCGTTGCTTTCAGAAAATAGGAGGCGTTTTACAGCCTAAAATGTGAGGCGCGATAATCGCCTAAAAAGAATTCAGAACTACTTGCCTGCGGAGCGAACGACCCGACCATCGACGAGCTTGAGGGTATCGGACATCAGATCACGCACGGCTTGAGGATAGATACGATGCTCCTGCTCAAGTACACGCGCAGCCAGCGTATCCTCAGTATCATCGTCCAGCACCGGCACAATCGCTTGCGCAATGATAGGGCCGTGATCTAGTTCAGCAGTAACAAAATGCACCGTTGCACCATGAACTTTTACGCCCGCATCGATTGCCTGCTGATGCGTGTGCAAGCCAGGAAAACTCGGCAACAGCGAAGGATGAATATTAATAAGTCGTCCAAAATACCGATTTACGAACCCCGGCGTAAGTATCCGCATAAACCCGGCTAAAACAATCAAGTCGGGTGAATGTTGATCAATCAGTTCGGCCAATGCGACATCGAATTGTTCCCGATCTGGGTAATCACGATGATTGATTGCAGAGGTAGCGATTCCTTCAGCGCGAGCTACGTCTAAGCCCGCTGCGTTGGGTTGATTGCTGATCACTGCCACAATCTGCGCTGGCCAATGTTCAGCAGCCGCCACTTTCAGCATGGCTTGCATATTGCTGCCGCGTCCGGAAATTAAGATAACGATGCGCTTCATAGCGCGAATTTTAACAGCGCATCCTTCTGGACGAAGGAGAATAAGCGCACTGCGCTAAACGCTGAAACAACGCCCAAACGATGGATTTCTTATTGAAAGGAGAAAAAAACTCGAAACGGGATTTTTTTCTCAGCCCAGAAATCAGCAGCATCACGAAATACATCTAACAAATTTTCGCGCGCTTCTTTATCAAATTTCTGAGTACTCGGAAGCTGCTCTAACACTACCAAAAATCCGGATTGATCACCCGCCTCATGCAACACCTTGGTCAGGCATTCAGTAAGCGCATCATAATTTTTGGCAAATTGCTTGGGCAGATAAAACGATTCAGCAATGATGCCTAGCATTTGTTGACGTGTCTGTCCCTGCGCGCAATGAGCATAAAGAAAATGCTGGCCGAGACGAACCGCCTCCTCCTGCAATTCGGTAACCCGAAAGGCGCGGATAGATTGCACCACATTCGTTGGAACGGCGCGAAGCAAACCGCTGGCCGGAATAACTTCCTGAGCCTCTTCCTCGCGCTGCAAAGGCGCGCTGAGCATGTAAATGTTCACGGTAATTTTTTAACATCAAAAAACGCACGCAATTTAAATTAATTGTGAATTTTGCAATGACTGCGTGCGCACGTTAGTTCTAATTTTCTGACGGCCAAGTAAATTCAGCTCTTGATCGTCAGCAACTCAGGATGATACCTGTCCTTTGGTCTCGGCAAAACCCCTGAGCGGCCTCAAGGGCATAAATACAGATAGTTATTTGGTAATAAACATCAGTGAGAGGCTGATTTATTGCGAATTTTATGAGGAGTGTTTGGCGCCATCCCAACAAACTACTGAGTTGAGTGGGCTAAGGGTTAAAGGCTGAAGTTGCCGAATAGAAATGGAATAGAGCCGAATCGGGTTAATGCTCAGAAGGTTTAAAAAATTGCAACACTTCGTTTTTCCTTTTTAAGACGTCAATTTGGCCCAGTTCAATCAGTGAACGAGTAAAGCTAGCCTCAAACAACAAATAGGAAGCTAATGCAGAGCCACGCTGCTCGGTCGCACCGATCGCTGAGAGCAAAGTACGAATCGGCAGCGGCAGGCTTCCCACATGACGGCTAGCGATCAAATCTAGGGGCTGGGAGGGCGTTATGGCCAACATTTCCACAGGATGCAAAGGAGTCAGCGCTCGCTGTTCAGGGGTTAACAATGCAAGCGTGCTGTTAATCCGGTTGAGTCTTTCAATATCCGACGACAGCCCATCCAAAAAAATACTGGACATGGCATGACCAGCGATTTGCGCAAGACTGGGATAGCCGGAAAACTGACTGAACTCACGTTTCACACCGACGTTACCCGCACCAATCACCAGCACCTTGTTGGCACCGAGATGAATAGCTGGCGAAATCGGTGCCACGTCGCGCATAGAGCCATCACCAAAGTACTCACAGCGATCATTGCAGTACAAAGGCACCGCAGGAAAAATAAGAGGAATCGCCGACGAGGCCAGCAGATGATCAATAGTGATTTGCTGCTGAATCGACATTCGCTGCGCCCGCTGCCATGGAGAAATCTCAGCTGCCGACTGATAAAAAATGACGTGCCGGCCTGCGGTATACGACGAAGCAGACACCGCCAACGCATCGATGGCTCCCTGCTCAAGAGCCGCATCCAAACGCGGCAAATCGATCATTTTGTTTAGCAAATCTGCCAGCGGGGAATTATCCAGTAGTGAATTCGGCGGCTGAGAATGCCACTTACGCAGCAACCATCCAAACGAAAGTAATGAAAGCCAGCGCGCCCCTGATCGAATCACGCCTATTGAATCAGCGCGATAAACTTGTTCTACATTCAGATTGCGCCAGACATTCAGCAGATGCGTGACGCTCTCTTCAAAATTATCTGCGCGACTAGCGAAGGCCGTCGCATTGATCGCGCCGGCAGATGTTCCACACACAATGGCAAATGGATTACGCTCAGCCGGCCAACCTGTTTCACTGAGCAATGAAAAAATAGCTTGCAGAACGCCTACCTGGTAAGCAGCGCGCGCGCCACCACCGGCTAAGAATAACGCTGTTTTTTGTGGTTCAGACATAGCTCCAGAGTAACAGCACCTGATCGCGACTAAAAGCCCTCTGCTCTACTATCGCAAGGACGCCACACTGCGACCATCATAAAAAAAGCGTGTAGGAAGCTCACTCCCTACACGCCTTCATTGCAGTGATTGCAATTATTTTGGTTGCATACGAATTGCACCATCGAGTCGAATAGTTTCACCATTCATCATGGTGTTCTCGATAATGGTTTTCGCCAAATGCGCATATTCGTGCGGCTTACCAAGACGAGGAGGAAACGGAACCATGCGGCCCAACGCATCCTGTACTTCCTGCGGCATACCTAACAGCATCGGCGTTTCGAAAATACCCGGAGCAATCGTCATCACGCGAATACCGTTACGCGACAAGTCACGCGCCATAGGTAATGTGAGACCAACCACCGCAGCCTTCGAGGCACCATAGGCTG
>CAINAY010000188.1 GCA_903846425.1 uncultured Noviherbaspirillum sp. | reverse complement strand
TTATGGATGTGACGTTGCTATGTTAAAGCTTAGAAAATCTGAAGATCGTGGTATTGCCAATCATGGTTGGCTCAAGAGTTATCACTCGTTTTCATTCGCCAGTTACTACGATCCTCAATACACGGGCTGGGGAAATCTGTTGGTGATTAATGAAGATAGAGTCGCTCCCGGCCGAGGTTTTGGAAAACATGGTCACCAAAATATGGAGATCATCAGCTACGTTCTCTCAGGCGAGTTAGCGCATCAAGACAGCATGGGTAATGTGAAAAGTATTCCTCCGGGTGATGTGCAACGTATGAGTGCGGGCACAGGTGTGATGCATAGCGAGTTTAATCATGCCCCAGACCAAACCACGCACTTTTTACAAATATGGATAGAGCCGAACGTTGCCAACATCCCGCCAAGTTATGAGCAAAAAACAGTTCCTGCGACAACCAAAGAAGGAAGTTTGAAGTTGATCGCTTCGCCAGATGGTGCGGGAGATTCTGTCGTCATACATGCCGACGCAAAACTGTATGCCGGTTTATTCGATGGCGATCAGCAAACACAGTTAGCGCTGGATCCTAAACGGAAAGCCTATGTTCATTTGATCAAGGGTGATCTTGAAGTTAATGGAGAAAAATTGACGACAGGTGATGCGCTAATGATTGAAAAAGAACATCAACTGCATCTCACTCAGGGTCATCAAGCCGAAGTATTGGTATTTGACTTAGCGCCCTGAGATTGGAAGATTTAGTTCGAGTTCAGAGTTATCAGTGCAAATTAGCTTTGCGTCGTTGCAGCCAAAACCTATGTATCTGCGGGATAGAGGCTTCAATCTCAACGGCGAGTTTGTGACATTTAGCCGGATCATCAATCTGGCTAATTTCGTCATCACCAATTTCCTCCGCGCCTAGCAAATGTATCGCACGCAGTAATTCTGATTGGGGAGATTGCAGTAGCAAATCCCACGTCTCGTCGCGTAGTGACATGCCTTCAACAAATCCCCAGGCCCAGGCTTCTGCGTCGAGTATGGATTGACCTTTCCATTGGTGTTCGCAAAATAGCGGCTCGAAATCATTCGGTGCGACTTCAAAGGTGAGCTTAATGTCTTCCAGTGTGCGGAATATCAATTGCTCAATATGCTTGGCTTGTTCCGGATTACGAAATTTCGGACTATCCTCGGGCTCAGGACCCCAGACCCGCGGTAACCACTCATCAGGTCGTATGGCATCAGGGCCGAGCGCGATACAGGTCAGAAAACCATGCAAAGCGTCCATAGTCATTGCTTCATCGCTGCATCGGTCTGATAACAGGAAGCGGTCAAGTTCGTCGAACTCTTGTTCTGATAATAACTGTTCGTTGGACATGAGACTCTCGAAATAAGGAATAGATAGCAGTGTAACCGTTTGAGTTACAGACCATGGGTTTGTCATCGGATTCATATTATTCAGACTACAATCGTTTACATGAATTCAACTCCGGAATACACATTTGCAGGTCTCGGGCCAGATACCGTGCTGGATGCTCTCGACACGGTGGGGCTGCAGGGTGATGGCCGCTTGCTTGCTTTGAACAGCTATGAAAATCGCGTCTATCAAGTAGGTCTTGATCAGGGTGCGCCTATCATCGTCAAATTTTATCGTCCGAACCGCTGGAGCGATGAAGCCATCATTGAAGAACATCAATTTTGTGCAGAATTAGTTGCCGATGAAATACCGGTTGTCGCGCCAATGATTGTGCAGAAAGAAATGCTGCATCGATATCAAGGTTATCGCTTCGCTGTCTTTGTGCGTCAAGGTGGACGAACGCCTGAATTAGATCAACCCGGTCGACTGGAATGGATAGGTCGATTCATGGGACGTATTCACGCAACAGGCGCTAGAAAAAAATACGTTCATCGAGATAACTTAGATATAGCTAGCTTTGGTGAACGACCCAGAGCCTGGTTGTTAGAGCACGATTTCATTCCACAAGAATTGCGTCAGAGTTGGATCAGTATTACTGAACAAGCGCTGCAAGGTGTGCGTCATTGTTATGAACGCGCAGGCGATTTGCGTCTTTTGCGGCTGCATGGTGATTGTCACACCGGTAATTTACTGTGGACAGATCAGGGACCACATTTTGTAGATTTTGATGACAGTCGTATGGGTCCCGCCATTCAAGATCTTTGGATGCTGCTGTCGGGAGATCGAGCCGAGATGAGCCGTCAGCTAAGCGATGTGCTTGCCGGCTACGAGAGTTTTTTTGAATTTGATCAGCGAGAGTTATATTTGCTGGAAGCGCTGCGCACGCTGAGGTTATTACATTACTCGGCGTGGTTAGCTATGCGCTGGGAGGATCCGGCGTTTCCCATGGCTTTCCCTTGGTTTAATACAGTTCGTTATTGGCAAGATCGTATTCTTGAGCTGAGGGAGCAAGTCGCCTTGATGGATGAACCTCCTCTCTGGCCAATTTGATCGAGGTCAATTTTTTTACAGTGTGCTTTGCTAGAGTCATGGCAAGTCGAACCACTGTGCGGAGCTGTTATGTTTAAAAAAATTCTAGTGCCAACCGATGGATCACCAGTCTCCGAAAAATCAGCCAAGGCAGCGATAGAGTTCGCAGCCATAAACAAGGCTTGTATTGTCGTCTTGTCCGTGGCGCAGTCGTATCCCTACTTGCTCATGCCGGAAGCTGGTGCCATGCTGGATTTATCGATATTCGAAGAGGCGCAAGATCAAGCAGCACAAGCAAATGCCACTAAGATAAAAATCTTAGCCGAGGATGCCAAGGTGGATTTTGAAATCGTTGTGACGCGCGGAACTCATCCTTACGAAGAAATCA
>CAINAY010000187.1 GCA_903846425.1 uncultured Noviherbaspirillum sp. | reverse complement strand
AGCTGCAGCGTGAGCAGTACCCGCCATTCAGATAGCGTAAAAACAGCATCGATGCTTTCGCACTCAACGGCTAGCGATTCCATCATGGCTATTAGCTGAGATGCCGCGATATCTTCATTCATCGCATCACTCATCCCCAAGGCATCAAATACACCGCGAGTGGTGTTCACCCAGTCGACGACGGTTTTGCGACCAGCGTAGCGTTCTGCCTCACGTGCAATCACATCAATCAAACGTTTGGCTTCGGGTAGCTCATCTACTGCATGCCTGATGCCGTCCCAACCGGTTGCTACTGCTTTTGTTGTTAATGCCCGCTCAATCTCCAGACGCTGCTGCGCTTCTTGCGCGCTGTCGTTAAATAGAAAAGGAGATTTAATGAAATCCAGCAGTGCCGCTGGTCGCCCACGGGTCGTTACCAGATCCAACCACGAAGCCAGCACGGCTGCCGCTCGCGTGGTGGATAACTTCCAACCGGTTTCATCTGAGACGAACACTCGCGCGCGCTCAAGTAATGCTCGCACGCGCCGCGCAACAACGCGGTCTTGCGGCACGATGAGAATACGATTTTTACCTTCTTGCAGCCAGTTGATGATGGTCTGGGCGGCTGATTGCGCCTCATCTTCCAAATGTCTCGCGGGACTAAGTTGCAGATTAAATGTTGGTGATGAACTACTAGATTCAACCAATGATTGCTTGGTTGTCTCACACAGCTCTGGCCAAGCGCGCTGCAACGATAAAGGTAAGAACTGGTTCGACCAATCTAACCCGAGCACGGTCACTGGCTGATACTGCGCATAGGTAGTCAAAAAATCCAACTCGATTTCACTAGGCGCAATCGGTGAACACCAAAACAAGGGGCGATCGGCTTTTTCTGCCAAACGCTGCAGCTGCGCCTGCCGAACCACAGCAGGGTCGCCTTGATCTCGTAATGCATTCCAGATATTCCAGACTAATTGCGCTTCACTTGAAAGTAAGGTGGAGGCTTTGGGGGAAAATTTTCCCAGTGCGGCGCGCCAGCGGTCTTCAACGGCGTCCGGTTGCTTGAGTGCGGTAGCGAGTAGCGCCTCGGTTAGTTCATCGCTCAAACTAATCAGTGTTCTGGCCAGCGGCAGCAAATCGATATCCCGACGCGCCTCAAATAATTTTTTTAACCACGCTTGCTCACGCAGCTGCGCATACAAGCCCATTAGGCGCTCACCGGGCGCGGAAACTGACCACTGACCCTCGACCGGCGGCTGGCTAATTAGCCAATCACCCAGCGTGCGGATTTCAGGCGGAATGAACGAGGAACCCAAACTGGCGGCCAGTGCCTGACGCAGCGGCGAGATATGGGCGTAAGTAGGCACCAACACACGTAGGCTGGACAGTTCGGCCTCCCCGGCCAACAGCAAGCGTGCCACTGCCGGCCAAAAGCCACTGCCGTGGGCAAGCAAATGCTGTTGCAGGGGGTAAGAAATTGGGGTGGTCGCAGACATTTCAGATAACCTTGTGGGAACACATTTTATGCGAGCGCTCAATCATTGAGGCCTGCAAAAGTACACTTTTCCAAAAAATGGGTTATGATTTGCGAAATTCCCGCCTCGACACTTCCTGCTACAAATCCACACAACTATCCTCCGCGACGCATAATTAATGCGCAGAGAAGTCAGGAACAACCAAGCTTGTTTCGTGGCAGGTAAACAGGCAAATCTTTTTTTCCCCTCAAATTGAGGAAATCATGAGTGAACATATAAAACATATTTCTGACAGCTCGTTTGAAGCGGATGTCATCAAGTCGGACAAACCTGTACTGGTTGATTTCTGGGCTGAATGGTGCGGACCTTGCAAAATGATTGCACCGATACTAGAAGAAGTCGCCAAAGAATATGATGGCAAAATCCAGATCGCTAAAATGGATGTGGATTCAAATCAGGCGGTACCCGCTAAATTTGGTATCCGCGGTATCCCGACACTGATTCTGTTTAAGAACGGTGTCCCAGCGGCGCAAAAAGTAGGTGCGCTGGCCAAAGGTCAACTGACATCCTTCATTGATAGCAATATCTAAAAATTCAATTCTTAACTGGCAATGCATTAGCGTTGCCAGTAATTTCTTCTCTGCTCACCGTAGTTCCTCCCTCCCCCACCTGAAAGCCGCACATCGCGGACCTCGAACTTATGCACTTATCTGAACTTAAAGCTCTACACGTATCCGCACTACTAGAAATGGCCATTGGCCTAGACATCGACAACGCTGCGCGACTGCGCAAACAAGAGTTGATGTTTGCCATCCTCAAAAAACGCGCCAAATCCGGCGAACAAATTTTTGGTGATGGCGTACTCGAGGTCTTACCTGATGGCTTTGGCTTTTTGCGCTCGCCCGATGCCAGCTACATGGCCTCAACCGACGACATCTATATTTCACCGTCACAGATTCGCCGCTTCAATTTACACACAGGTGATTCGATTGAAGGTGAGGTGCGCACGCCGAAGGATGGTGAACGTTACTTTGCACTAGTCAAAGTAGATAAGGTGAATGGCGAACCGCCAGAAGCATCGAAGCACAAAATTCTGTTTGAAAATTTGACACCACTGCACCCGATCCAGCCTTTATTGCTGGAACGCGAGATGCGTGGCGAAGAAAATATTACGGGTCGCATCATCGATATGATCGCGCCGATTGGTAAAGGCCAGCGTGGTCTGTTAGTGGCTTCACCGAAATCAGGTAAGTCGGTGATGCTGCAACATCTGGCACATGCGATTACATCGAACCATCCTGATATCACGCTGATCGTTCTGTTGATTGACGAGCGTCCGGAAGAAGTGACCGAGATGCAGCGTTCGGTGCGCGGCGAGGTGGTGGCTTCTACGTTTGACGAACCCGCCACGCGTCACGTGCAAGTTGCCGAGATGGTGCTGGAAAAAGCCAAGCGTCTGGTT
>CAINAY010000186.1 GCA_903846425.1 uncultured Noviherbaspirillum sp. | reverse complement strand
CCCAAAAAAGTATTTTTATGAGCCGCTACCTTACGTATCTAGCTTTGCTTTTGCGTAACCGCTTCTCGAACGCAAGTGTAATCGATGCTTCATCAGGCGTCGTAGTATCACTAACGTCCCATTCGGTTCGGATAAAACACGCGTTCGCAGCCATTGAAAGTATTGGTGATGGATCGCTAAAACCCGCACGATTAATTCTTTATCTTGGTCGTGATCAGGATCACCTATCACTTCCTTCCACATTAAAGCGACTCGTTAATCGAGGCTTAGAAATTCGTTTTTGTGACGATGTTGGACCGCATACCAAGTACTACCCGCATTTGATAGCCGAGCCAAAATTAGAATTGCCGTTAGTAACAGCGGACGATGACACGATGATGAGCCGCGCTTGGCTTGCCACCTTAGTGTCACGATGGCGCCAGGAGCCAGAAATAATTCACTGCTTCCGCGCCAGAGAAATCAGGCTAAGTGACGGCAGTATTGAACCTTATAAAAACTGGCCGCTATGCCAATCAGATCAACCATCGATAAGACACTTCGCAACGGGAGTCAGTGGAGTAATCTATCCTCCCACATTTCAAAACCATTTAAAAAATGCGAAAGATGAATTTCAAAACTGTTGTCCTCGTGCAGATGATATCTGGCTTCATGTAATGGCACTGCGGCATAGCTATCGTATTCGCCAAATATCCACGCGCAGTTTGGAGCATCTAAGCATTCCAGGAATGAGCCGCTTTGGTCTTAGACGCTCAAACGTTGACGGATCAGGTAATGATGATCAAATTAAAAAAACCTATAACCATGACGATGTTCAACGATTGTTAGCAGCAACGAATTTGTAAATCTACTGCCTGATCTCTTATTACTATTTATCTCTCAGGAGAAAAAATGAATTATGAGCGTACGCCGAATTCGTCACATGAGAATAGCAGCATCAGAGGCGAAGAAAACCTTGGAAAAACTGACAGCATTCCAAGACTCAACGATATGAGTAACAGAATTGATCACAAAAATTTAAACGAAGCCAAAGAGATCAACTCTGAGGAATCGAGCGGCAGAGATGGTGAACGGCCAACTAAAGCAGCATCATTCTTGATTAAGGTAGTTTGGTTTTTTATCTTATGGGGAACTCTGCACTGGTTATTTAGTTAAAGCAGAAAAATCTAAACTGTCTTTATAAGACAATCTAAAATCAACCAATATTATCAAGTTTGAAAATTGTCATACCTCTCACCAAACTAAAAATACATTCCTGCGGTGCATATGCCTGAATCTTTGTACGTCACTACTATGCGATTGTTAATCATAAGTTTTCTACTAGTGATTTTTCCAATCCATGCTGAATCTTTGAAAGATTACCGATGGACAAACAGAGTCATCATTACATTTTCAAATTCTGAAGAAAATCCAGATCGACGATTTTTCATTCAGCAGATAAAACAATACCCGTGCGAATACAGGAAGAGAGATTTAGTACACATAGATTTGATTCAAGGTAGCGATGAGTACAACCGCCTAAGTCAAAAATTCTCGCTCCCAGAACGTAATTCGTTCAAGTTTCTTCTAATAGGAAAAGATGGTGAAATAAAATTAAGTACAAACCGTGTTGAGCTAAAGGATGTGTTTTCGTTGATAGACACTATGCCCATGCGAAAACGAGAAATACATAGTGAAAAATGCTAAGAATTT
>CAINAY010000185.1 GCA_903846425.1 uncultured Noviherbaspirillum sp. | reverse complement strand
GTCAAAACTCAACTGCTGAAAATACTACCTGCCCAGAAAATAGTGAACGACTATCTTAGAGCTTAAGAAGCTTAAGGCTCACACCAAAAAAATGAGGCGATCCATCACATCGGTGGATCGCCTCACTGTAGTACTAGCTAGCTAAACTAATTATTTCAGCCAAAGGTTATTCGAAAAAATTATCCGAGAACCTTACGATTATTTTTTACAGATATGCCCAGCGCGTAGGGTTTGAGTGTCTCTTCACTCACACCATAGGCTGTCATGAAGCGCGTAAGTAACGCTTGCTCTTCTGGCGCAGCCACGCCGTCAGAAAGCAAAGAATCGTATAAGTTAAGCAAAACGCATAATTTTTGATCCGAATTGAGCAAGCTCGCTGACTCAGATAAAAAGGCATCAACATTATTTACTTTTGCGTATTTTCCCGCATCCTCAAACAAGGCTTTGTCGTTTCCTAACGCCTGCAACACTTGTCCAAGTTCTTCTGCCTCGACTTCACCATCGGCATGAATCATATGCAGCAAACCCACGGCCAACGCAAGCTTTGGCGTTAGCGTGGGTGGCGTACCTTTAAACATATCAAACAATCCCATTTACAAACTCCCTCTCTCGTTTTTTATTCATCGTGGTAGCAAACACATGATCCCAGGTCGATGAAGTATTGCGTTACCTAATATAAAAAAACAGACCATCATAATAAATCAGCAATCTTTCATTACTATTACATCCGTCGGTAGCAATAGTAACTCAGAGATTGCACAGACTACGGCAAATTCTGCTGAGCCGCGTACTACCTTGCTGGCTGCACAAGCAGAGCCTCGCGCTCCATTTGCATTTTCTGACGTTGTTGCAGCTCTAACCACCGCGCCATGGATTGTTGAGCATCTAAACGTGTATCCGCTTGTCGCTGCTGCATCTGACGTCGTTGATAGGCCAGTGCTTGCTCGGGTGTGCATTGATAGCTATGTGAAGCACCACAATAAATGGAAGGGGTAACTGATTCAGCAAATGCAGAAACAAAAAATACGGCATGCAAAAGGATAAAAACTTGCCACAATCGTTTCATAGTAGGTGGATTACTCATCATACTTTTTTGCGATACCGAGTCAGTCGTTACTTTCTGAGTGAACAACTCTAGTATGCGGATGCAGGAGGCGCGCAAATCGAGAAGAGGGTTAATAGGAGACATCCAATCTTCCCATGTTTTTAAAATTAACGTGTAGCGCGAACATTCATGCCTTTCATACTCGCACCCCATAAAGTTTAACGCCTGTCATTTTGTGCTGTTGCAAACGATTATTTGTGTGAATTTAAATTCGCCATGTTTGCAGCGTTCGTAAATTTATTGAGCTCGTTAGCAAAAATGTATTACAGTAATTTTGTTTCTTAATTAATATCAGGCCATGTCAGTTGTACGATTTCTAACAAAATCCTGTCATAATTTAAAAAAACAGCTCAATTATTCTATGGGCTAACAATTAAAACGCTTAGCAATACGAGCCCTCTAACGAGTGTTAAAGCGCAAGCATCCTCGACAGCCTTTAACCGCGCTTTACTCGGCACTCACTTTGTTGGCATAACTCTCCATACCACCCAAAAAAGTATTTTTATGAGCCGCTACCTTACGTATCTAGCTTTGCTTTTGCGTAACCGCTTCTCGAACGCAAGTGTGATCGATGCTTCATCAGGCGTCGTAGTATCACTAACGTCCCATTCGGTTCGGATAAAACATGCTTTTGCTGCCATAGAAAGTATTGGTGATGGATCGCTAAAACCCGCACGATTAGTATGAGCCCAGATTGATGGTTTGTGGCCATAGGTCTTTCACTGTAACTTGTAACGCTGTAGGTTGATACTCAGAATCAGTTCTTTCGTATGTTGCGTTACCATTTATGTTGTAAAGCACATGGTTTGAACCGATATTATCGGCAGTCCAAAAAGTTGCCCCCCCCCATCCATTTGGAGTGGTTGATCCAGTTTGCGC
>CAINAY010000184.1 GCA_903846425.1 uncultured Noviherbaspirillum sp. | reverse complement strand
CCCGCATTGCGGCGAAGGCGGCATTATTGGTAAAGAAGACGATGAAGTCATCGCTCCTGTCGTGCGCGAATACGCAGACAAAGGTTTCAGTGGCCCGTGGCCCGGTGACACCGTGTTCATCAAATTGCGCGCACGCCAGTTCGATGCGGTGGTCGCCATGTTTCATGATCAGGGACACATCCCCGTCAAGCTATTGGGTTTTAAAGTTGATCCAGAGACTGGCAGCTGGCAAGCTATCAGCGGCGTTAACATCACGTTGGGCTTACCGATTTTACGTACTTCAGTCGATCACGGTACGGCGTTCGATATTGCAGGTAAAGGTGTCGCTAATGCGAATAGCCTGGTCGAGGCTGCTGAATATGCGTTCAGGCTCGTTCGCGGTCAACGTAAGGATGCGGAAGCGCTCAGCCACTGATCACGACCAGCACCACCCCTAGCGCCACTCATAGCACGACGCAAAAAATCGCATGAAACAACCGCTAGCACTCTGAAAAATACGCATACTTTTTTTAGTATCGTCGTTGTATAGGTCACTGCCCCTACCTACAAGCTTATTTGTCGCCTTACCTTGACTAATGACAAGGAATTTTTAAAAGCCGTTCATATACTTATCACTCTTTGAGGAGTGTAGTAATGGGCGATAGTTCGCATAAAGTTCTTATCTGGGATTTGCCCGTACGGCTTATCCATTGGTTATTGGTACTTTGCTTTTTTGGGGCCTACTTCACTGCTGAAATTAATGAACTGAAAATTGTTCATTTCACTTTGGGTTATACCCTCGCTGCATTGATGATCATTCGAATTATCTGGGGATTTCTCGGCACCACGCATGCCAAGTTCAGAAGCTTCATCCGACATCCGATGGCAGCGATACATTATTTACGCTCAGTGATTCGGCGCGAACCTACCACAGATGTCGGTCACAACCCTGCAGGCGCACTGGCGATAGTTGCCCTACTTTCTTTAGGCTTGCTAGTTAGCTTTACCGGTTGGTTAACCCTGCATGAAATAGTGGGCGAGTGGTCTGAAGAAGTCCATGAGGTTTTAGCAAACATTATGATGGTGATTGTCGTCATCCATATTGTCGCTGTGGTAGGAGCGAGTTTTCTGCATAAAGAAAATCTTGTTAAGGCGATGATCACGGGTAAAAAAACAGCTCCGCATACCGATGCGATTCCAGAATCTAAATCGTTATTGGCTATCGCTTTGCTGGCTGCTGTAGTGAGTTTTTGGTTTTATCAATACGAACGTTCGGCTGAAGGCGGGGTAGATGGAATAGCCGCATTAGATGAACAAAACGAGCACTCCCAGGAGTAGCTGCGTTCAGTCAACGATACAACCTTTAATCTGTTTAAAAAAATAACGACTTACCTACGTATGAAAACAACTCGCTATCTACCACTTACATTACCGCTTAGTTTGCCGCTTACTTTGCCGCTTACTTTGCTACTCTCCCTACTCCTAGTTGGCTGCACGATGGAGTTCATCAATGCAAAACCAGCACGCGAACTCAAACCACCACCGCCACTAGAAGGTGATTTGTATGCTGGCTGGCGCGTATTTCAAAGTAAGTGTGCAAGTTGTCATAGCTCAGCCGCTACCGGTGGTGATCGCGCACCCGATTTGCTGCCTCTCGTTCGAGAGATGAGCTCGCGGCAGTTTGCTGAATTGGTGTTGAAGCGCTATGACTTAGGTAATGGATTGGGTAAATCATCATCCAACCAAACAACCGTCGATACTCGTATTGAGGATATCTTGCGTCTCAAAGAGCCGCCAATGGAAATG
>CAINAY010000183.1 GCA_903846425.1 uncultured Noviherbaspirillum sp. | reverse complement strand
CCGTGGTCGTTGAGTTTGCTCTGATATTTCCTTTGTTGTTATTTATTGTGTTTAGCATTATTGAATGCAGCCTCGCTTTATATGACAAAGCCGTCATTACTAATGCTAGTCGAGAAGCCGCTCGTGCCGGCATCGTATTAAGAACACCCAAGCTCACTAAAACCCAGATTGCGAATGTCGCAAGCAACTACTGCCAAAACAATTTGATTTCATTCGCACAGAATGTTTCGCCGACGGTTCTGGTCACCGATAACGGCACCAATACGTTTGGAACACCATTAAGCGTCAGCGTTTCATATGTGTATACCGGCTTAGGTTTTGGGCAGCTAATTAATGCGCTCTCTGGCCCCATTACATTGAGCGCCATCACAACCATGAATAACGAATAATTCATGAGCTTAGTTGAAATGAAAAATATGAATAAGATCAGCGCTACTACTAAAATACTTTTCCGTCAGCGAACCAGGTTGAGATTGCAATCTACTCGACGAGAAAAAGGCGTCATCGCCATCTTAATCGCCCTGCTTTTACCCATCATGATCGGATTCGGAGCGTTTGCTATTGATTTTAGCTACCGTTTCCTCGTCCGATCTGAATTACAAAATGCTGCTGATGCAACTGCTCTCGCTGCTGCCGCTTGTCTATACAAGCATGCGCAATGTGGGAATCTGAATTCAAGTACACCGGATTGGAATACGGCTCGCCAATCAGCGCTAGATTATGTTTCGAAAAACTCTTCCGAAAATAGTTCATTGACCCATGTTGTGGTCGACTATGGATACTGGAATATTACCGGTACACCTGCAGCGCTACAGCCTTTACCTAAAATACCTACCAATAATGACCTAGCGGCGATTCAAGTAACTATCAGCAAGACTGATGGTAGTAACGGCGGACCGGTAAAAACTTTTCTGGCACCGATTTTAGGTATTTATTCAAAACCATTATCTGCTACGGCAGTTGCTGTCATTCCTATTCCCACATCGAGTGGCATTAACAGCTTGTTTCCTGTTGCAATCAAAAAATGCTTATATGACGCCTATTGGGATACAACCAATCAAAAGCCAAAAATCGCAGAAGCTCAAAATGTACCTGGCTTTGATTTACCTCAGACTGTAGGTGAACCCTATGTTTTTAAGGTGACTTCTTCTTATCACACCAATGGCTGCGAAGCTGGACAGTGGACATCGCTGGAAAAAGATAGCAATAGTACGCCGACTATTCTTGATATTTTAAATAATGGAAATAGTACTGATTTAGGCGTTGGAGCAAACATTTGGATTCAAACTGGCACCAAAACAACTCTGTATTCAGATGTTAATAATTGCAGTAGTGCAGGAAATAGAAAATGTGAATACGCTAACGTGCCTATTGTTCAAGAGGTTTCAACGCACTCATTTACGCCTATCGTTGCTTACACTTGCATCCGAATTGTGTCAGCTATCGGTGGTTCTGAAAAATATATCACCATGCAAATGAGTAACGATGCCGACAAATGTCAGGCAAAAGGATCCGGTGGCGGTGGAACGAATTATGGGGCATTGGTACCCCCACGTTTGGCTTTATGAATCGTGAGTATGCGACGATTGGTCTGCTTTACGCTTTGACAGAATACGCAAAGAATTTAAACCAGTTAAAACCATAATGGGCCAGAGAAATGTGCAGATAAGCATCCACATTACTCGGCGGCCTAAGTTGTTATCCTCTGTAGATTCCTCTACCTTTTTAGGGCCTTCGCTAAATAAATGACGCCGCGAAAAAGTGACCAGACCAAAGACCGCGCCGAAAACTAAAAATACGAATATGTAAATAGTCATTCTG
>CAINAY010000182.1 GCA_903846425.1 uncultured Noviherbaspirillum sp. | reverse complement strand
CCAGAAGATCCTGCGGCTTTACGTGAATTTTTCAGTCGCATGGGTTTTCGTACCTGGCTACGCGAATTAAATGCTGAGCAGGCGACAGATTCAAGCGCAAACTCTAAAACTTCTGCATCTATCGCCGACCCCTCCGAGCAGGCGAGTTTGTTTGCAGCAGAGCCTCCGATAGAAACACATTACGAAACGGTTTTTACGGCCGAGCAGCTCGATGCTTGGATCAAGATAATCAATGAAGCGCCATTAACAGCGGTCGATACTGAGACGACGTCATTAGACTCTATGCGCGCCGAGATCGTTGGTTTGTCTTTATGCGTAGAGCCGGGTAAGGCAGCTTATGTACCCATGCACCATCGTTATCCCGGAGCGCCTGATCAGCTTTCGCGTGAATTTGTTTTGGAAAAGCTGAAGCCTTGGTTGCAAGACGTATCCAAAGCTAAGCTCGGTCAGCATTTGAAATACGATAGCCATATCTTTGCAAACTACGGCATTGCATTGAAAGGCATCGTACATGACACGCTGTTGCAATCGTATGTCATCGAATCGCATCGTACGCACGACATGGATAGTTTAGCCTTGCGTTGGCTGGATAAAAAAACGATCACCTATGAACAAGTGTGCGGTAAGGGTGCATCGCAAATTGGTTTTGATGAAGTAAGCATAGAAACGGCGACGGATTATGCCGCTGAAGATGCCGATATCACACTACGTTTACATAATACACTTTGGCCACGGATAGAAGCGAACGAAAAGCTGCGCTTCATCTATGAACAGATCGAAGTGCCTACATCGATCGTATTGCAGCGTATGGAACGCAACGGTGTATTAATTGATGTCGATTTGTTAGTCGCGCAATCAAATGAGCTAGGCATCAAGTTGATGGACTTAGAAAAACAAGCGTATGCATTGGCCGAGCAACCTTTTAATTTAAATTCACCTAAGCAGTTAGGTGAAATTTTGTTTGAAAAACTAAAGCTACCCGTCGTCAAAAAAACACCGAGTGGCACACCATCGACTGATGAAGAAGTTTTGCAAAAGCTGGCGGAAGATTATCCCTTGCCTAAATTGTTGTTGGACTATCGCAGCCTCGCTAAGCTGAAATCGACCTACACCGATAAATTGCCGCGCATGGTTAATCCATCGACGGGGCGTGTACATACCAACTATGGTCAGGCAATTGCGGTCACGGGCAGGCTTTCTTCCAATGAACCTAACTTACAAAATATCCCTGTGCGTACTGCCGAGGGGCGACGTATACGTGAAGCCTTCATTGCAGCACCTGGCAACGTGATTGTGTCTGCAGATTATTCGCAAATTGAATTGCGCATCATGGCCCATTTGTCGGGCGATGAAGGTATGTTGCGCGCTTTTGCAGCGGGCGAAGATATTCACCGTGCGACTGCCGCAGAAATTTTTGGTGTGCCTCTGACTGAAGTGAGTAGTGAGCAGCGTCGGTATGCCAAAGTGATTAATTTTGGATTGATGTACGGTATGAGCGTGTTTGGCTTAGCAGGTAATTTGGGCGTCGAGCGTTCTGCGGCGCAGATGTATATGGAAAAATATTTCCATCGTTTCGCTGGCGTTAAACAGTTTATGGACGATGTACGTCAGCAAGCCAAATCGCAAGGTTTTGTTGAAACCGTATTTGGTCGACGCTTGTGGCTACCTGAAATTAATTCACCGAATGGCCCACGCCGTCAGGGTGCCGAGCGCGCAGCGATTAACGCGCCCATGCAGGGCACAGCGGCGGATTTAATCAAGCTCGCCATGATCGCGGTGCAAAACTGGTTGGATACAGAAAAACTGGGTTCGCGCATGGTGATGCAGGTGCATGATGAATTGGTGGTGGAAGTCCCTGAATCGGAATTGGCATTGGTTAAGACGCGCTTGCCAGAACTGATGGCCGGCGTGGCTGAGTTGCGAGTGCCACTGGTGGCAGATGTAGGTACTGGCCCGAATTGGGAAAAAGCGCACTAAGATTAGTTTGAGCTTTTCTGTGGCAAGGCCGGCATCTGCGTCATTCGACGAATTGCCGGCGAACCGCGGGTTATGGTCTAATCGCGGCGTTTGTTGAATTCAACTGGACTAAAAATCGATACCACTCTGTCTTCTATTTTGCTGGCAACCACCATTGGTGGGGTGATCAGTATTTCTGCAGCGGCTTTTCTTTCCTTCAGTTTTTTGTCGAAGATGGTGGAGCGCATGGTCAGCCTATCCGTCGGCATTTTGCTGTCGACGTCGCTGCTGCATGCCTTGCCTGAGGCTTTCGAATCCGATGCCAATATCCATTCCTTGTTTGCTACCTTGCTTGGTGGATTACTCGGTTTCTTTTTGTTAGAAAAATTTGCGATTCTGCGTCACTCGCATCACTACGAAGGCGACGGGCACGATCATGAACATGGTCACGATGCTCATGAGGCCGGCAAATCGGGCTTGATGATTTTGGTGGGCGATGGTTTGCATAACTTTACGGATGGCATTTTGATTGCTGCCGCATTTTTGGCTGATCCAAAGCTCGGTATCATTACCGCTGTGGCCATCATTGCGCATGAAATCCCGCAAGAGATTGGTGATTTTATTGTGCTGCTGAATGCGGGCCTGACTAAAACACGCGCCTATGTTTACAACTTGATTTGCAGCTTCATGGCGGTCGTAGGTGGTCTTGTGGGTTACTACGCACTCGGTAGCGGGATGCACTTGATTCCGTATGTGCTGGTCGTCGCTTCCTCAGGATTTATTTATATCGCTGTCAGTGACTTAATGCCGCAGATGCAGCGGCGCGCAACCTTGCGTGAATCGGTGCCGCAATTTGTATTAATTGCTCTCGGTGTGATTATCGTCGTAGTACTGACGCATCGATTTCACATTCATTAATTGACAGGGTTAGGTCGCACCAGTCGCGACAGGTCTCGATGCATCTGCGGACCACTCGCTCCATGATCCCGGATACAAGCTTGCCCCACTGAGCCCCGCAATTTCCATCGCTATTGCATTGTGACAGGCAGAGATACCTGAGCCGCACTGAAGTATGGTTTCATGTGG
>CAINAY010000181.1 GCA_903846425.1 uncultured Noviherbaspirillum sp. | reverse complement strand
TTAAAGCGGCTAACTGTGAAAACTCAAGAAATGCGGTACTTGGATCGAGTAATTGATTGATGCGCTCACGAGGCAATAATTTACCGCGCCCAGTATGTTTTTCGCGCGCCGCCTCACCACCACCGAAGCTTATTTTTTCGCAGTGTGTGCGTAAATCATCAACCAGGGCCTGCATAGCAGTGACATTGGCGACAAACTCTGGTGAACGTGGATTCAGTTTGCTGTCAATGACGGGCATAGGATGACTCAAAAAATGAACAGGAAATTTTTTCGGCTAATTCACTTTAGCCACACCAATAACTCAGGCCTTGAAATCACCCTCAACATACAACCAACGACCCTCACGACGCACAAAACGACTGGTTTCATGTAAACGTCGGGCACGACCACCCACCTTAGCGCGCGCAACAAATTCGACTATCCCCTCATCACCTTCATGCTGAGTGGAACGTACTTCCAAACCTATCCATGAAATATTTGGCTCAACCAAGGGTTCTGGCGGACAGGCATCAGGATCCCAGGTTGCGCGAAGATAGGCCTCGTCACCCAACACATAGGCTGAGTAGCGCGAACGCATTAATTGTTCTGGCGTCTCGGGTACTTCATTACCCGAAATAAAACGACCACAACAGACGTCTAAGGATTCACCGCCGCAAGGGCAAGGTTTTATGATTTGTAAGCTCATGGGATGATTGCTCAGGCCAGTGCGCGCCCTATCAGAATTTTTTGTATGTCACTGGTACCTTCGTAGATTTGGCAAACGCGCACATCACGGTAAATGCGCTCGACTGGAAAATCTGCAAGATAACCATAACCGCCATGTATCTGTATTGCTTCGGTACAGACTTTTTCTGCCATTTCACTGGCAAATAATTTTGCCATCGCTGCTTCTTTCAAACACGGCACACCCGCATCCTTCATCGTTGCTGCATGCCACACCAGCTGACGCGCTGCTTCAATCTGCGTTGCCATATCAGCCAAACGAAACTGTACCGCCTGATGCTCAAACAAAGGCTTATCAAAACTCTGCCTGTCTTTAGAATACAAAAGTGCGGCATCAAAAGCTGCCTGCGCCATACCGACTGATTGCGCCGCAATACCGATACGACCACCTTCTAATCCAGACAAAGCAATCTTATAACCCATACCTTCATCAGCGATCAAATTCGCTGCGGGTATGCGGCAATCTTCAAATAAAATCTGTGCCGTATCTGATGAATGCTGACCTAGCTTTTCTTCTATACGTGCAACGATGTAGCCTGGCGTATTCGTAGGCACCCAAAAAGCACTAATGCCACGCTTCCCTGCTGCCTTGTCAGTTACCGCCATCACGATTGCAACATCTGCATTCTTGCCACTCGTGATGAACTGCTTCACACCATTTAAAACATAGCTATCACCATCACGTCGTGCTGTAGTGCGCAAAGCCGACGCATCACTACCAGCATGCGGCTCGGTTAAACAAAACGCACCCAGCATATCGCCCTTAGCCAATGGCAGCAGCCAGTCGCGCTGTTGTGATTCATTTGCGTACGACATACCAATACTGCATACGGGACAATTATTAACTGAAATGATAGTCGAGACACCGCCATCACCGGCAGCAATTTCTTCAATCACTAACGCTAACGAAAGATAATCGAGTCCGGCACCACCCTGCTCTTGCGGAACCGCTACACCAAACGCACCCAATGCCGCCAACTGCTTTAATGCATCGTGCGGAAATTCACGCTCGCGATCCCAACGGGCTGCATTCGGTGTCAGCTGCTGTTGCGAAAAATCTCGCAATGCATCACGAATCATTTGGTGCTGTTCAGACAAAATCATTCTTGTTTTTTCCTTGTGTCACTCAGCTCATATATCAAACTATAGCTACTTACAAAATCTTTAAACATTACCAGCCCATCTTACGGCCGTCATAACTTTGAAAGCTACCGCTCTCTGAGGGCTTAGTTTTTTCTATCACGCCGAGCATACCCGACACACTTTGCGCAACCGATGTCGGTGCTTGTGCGCCACCCATATCTGTCTTCACCCAACCCGGGTTCATGGTGATCAAGGTCATAGTCGGATAATCATTGCGCGCTGAATGAACTGCCATGTTCAACGCCGCCTTGGAAGCGCGATACACCCATCCCATACTAGATTCAGCATCGCTAATGCTACCCATACCGCTGGTGATAAAAACAAATTTACCTTTAACGGATTCTATACAAGGAGCCACCAGGGGAATCGCCTGCATCGCACCCAGTACATTCGCGTGCATAGTGGCATCAAACATGGCGGCCGCTGGCGGCTCGGTCGCACCATCGTATGAACCAAAAACACCCGCCACATACACCGCCAAATCCAACCGCTCACCGTCAAGCTGCCATGTCAGACCCGCTAGGGATTCTGATATTGCGACATCCACTTTCAACGCATGCGCACCTTCTTCTTTTAACGCTTGCAACGAGGCTTCATCCCGTGCCGTCGCAAATACTTTCCATCCTGCAGATAGCAACTGCCGAACAAATTCACGGCCTATGCCTCGCGAAGCTCCAATAATCAGTGCAGTGCGCATGCGTTTTTCCTTTACATCATCTCAATAGCCATAGCGGTTGCCTCACCGCCACCGATACACAGCGCAGCCACACCGCGCTTGCCGCCGGTTTTTTTCAATGCGCCGAGCAAGGTCACAATAATACGTGCACCTGAAGCGCCAATCGGATGACCCAAAGCGCATGCGCCGCCATGAATATTGATTTTGTCGTGAGGGATGTTATGTTCTTTCATCGCTGCCATTGCCACTGCTGCAAACGCCTCATTGACTTCAAACAGATCGACTTGATCACTGCTCCAACCCGTTTTTTTGTACAGCTTTTCAATCGCGCCGATTGGAGCCGTGGTGAACCAGTTTGGCTCGTGCGAATGACGCTGATGCGCTACGATTTTTGCAATCGGTTTAGCGCCGAGTTTTTTAGCGGTCGATTCACGCATTAACACCAGCGCTGCTGCGCCATCGTTAATGGATGATGATGAAGCTGCTGTGATCGTTCCATCTTTTTTGAATGCGGGCTTGAGTTGTGAAATTTTATCGATCTTAGCTTTCAGCGGGCCTTCATCTTTATCAATCACCACATCGCCTGCACGACCTTTTACAGTTACGGGCGCAATCTCCCAAGCAAATGAGCCGTCTGCGGTGGCTGCTTGCGCACGCTTAACCGATTCAATCGCAAATGCATCTTGATCTTCGCGTGAGAAGTTATATTTGCTGGAGCAATCTTCAGCATAGGTTCCCATGGCGCGACCTTTTTCATAGGCATCTTCCAAGCCATCGAGCATCATGTGGTCATACAACATGCCATGACCAATACGATAGCCACCGCGCGCTTTAGGTACTAAATAAGGAGCATTCGTCATGGACTCCATACCACCGGTAACCACGACATCATTCGTGCCAGCCATCAACGAATCAAAACCATAAATCGTCGCCTGCATCGCCGAGCCACACATTTTTGACAAAGTAACGGCACCTGCCGATACCGGAACACCGCCTTTAATCGACGCTTGGCGCGCAGGGGCTTGTCCTTGTGCGGCCATCAGGCAATTACCAAAAATAACGTCGTTAACTACGTCAGCTGAAATACCTGCGCGCTCAATCGCTGCGCGAATAGCCACCGCACCCAGATCATGTGCTGCCAGTGATGAAAAATCACCTTGAAATGCACCCATAGGGGTACGTGCGGCACCGACGATAACGATAGGGTCTTGCATGAGTCTCTCCAGTAAAAAATTCGAATCGCTTACGCAATCGAACTGCCCGGTAGAGCCGGGGCTTGGTTAACAAAACGTATCTCTTGTGGATAAGGAAAAACATCCTCAACCTGTCCTTCTTTAATTCGATCTTTACGCTGCTGCCAGTAATCCGCGGTGAGTAAATCAGCGTGATATTTCATGAAGCATTCGCGTACGCGTGGATTACCTAGCAAAAAAACACTGAACTGCTCGGGAAACACATCGTTTTTTGCCACGTGATACCAAGGCTCGCTCGCCATTTCATCTTCTTCATTACGCGGCGCAGGAATAGTGCGGAAATTGCAGTCGCTGATGTATTCAATTTCATCGTAGTCATAAAACACCACACGACCCTGACGCGTCACACCGAAATTTTTATACAACATATCGCCCGGGAATATATTCGCCGCCACCAAATCTTTGATGGCATTACCGTATTCGCGCACGCCATGCTCAAGCTTTTCTTTATCGCCTGTGGCTTCCGCATCGGTGAGCCAAATATTTAAGGGCGTCATACGTCGCTCGATATAAAGATGACGCACGATCACTTGATCGCCATCTTCTTCCACCAGAGAAGGTGCCACCTGCTTCAACTCGGCGTCGGTCAGGGCGTTCGGGAAGTCGGCTTGCAGGGCGAGCATGTGGGAGACGAAATTGCTCGTGTCGGTGAGGCTTTCCTCTGCCAGCTTCAACTCCTTCTTGGCCGCTTCGGTCGGTGCTTTCACCGCCGCGCTGTTCTCCTTCTTCTTGCGGTCATCCTCGATCTTCGCCTCACGGGACTTCTCATAGGCGTGCTGCGAGGCACCCACCCAGTCGAGTTCCCCGGTTTGCGGGTCGAGATACTTCGCCCGCTCCTCTGAGGTGAGAACC
>CAINAY010000180.1 GCA_903846425.1 uncultured Noviherbaspirillum sp. | reverse complement strand
TCAGCCATCAAAATATTATAAGTTCGGCAAGCTGCTTGATTATCCATACATTCAACGCCCACCCTTTGCGCCATCAACTGAGCTGTCAAACGAGCTGAGGCAAATCGCTGTCGTTGACCTGTACCCAAAATGACAAGATCGGGCTTCATACTCCCCAACAGCTCGAAATCTGAGGGCTGCAAATCCTCGAAGTCCTTGACTTGCCAGGGCTGCGGGACAGATTCAGGAAGTACGACCAAACTATGTGAAAAACGCTGGGCGTTAATCTCTACCCAGTCGTCTTCGTAGCCGGTAACGGTTTGATATTGCTGGGTCTGAGTGGAATGCAACTTCATAGTGAGTCCGATTTTATCGCGATCAGCACAGCAAAGGGGTTTCGCATTGGTAAAGCACGCCAATTTGGGGCAAAATGCTTGTTTTATCGCGGTGCAACACCCACTGAGTGCACGCGCTAACCAGGGCGAACGACAGCTGTGAAACCAATCCAAAAATCCAAAAAACTGGCCGATGTTTGTTACGACATCCGTGGACCTGTGCTTGAAAAAGCACGTCAGATGGAAGAAGAGGGCCAAAAAATCATCAAGCTTAATATTGGCAACCTTGCGCCATTTGGTTTTGATGCGCCTGACGAGATTGTGCGCGACATGATTCGCAATATGGGTAATGCCGCAGGTTATACCGATTCCAAGGGTTTGTTCGCCCCTCGCAAGGCGATCATGCAATACACCCAAGAAAAGAAAATCACTGGCGTAACGATCGATGATATTTATCTTGGAAATGGAGCGTCTGAATTAATCGTCATGGGCATGAATGCGTTGCTCAACACGGGCGATGAGGTGTTAGTTCCTGCGCCGGATTATCCTTTGTGGACAGCGGCAGTGAGTCTGTCTGGCGGTAAGCCTATTCATTACATGTGTGATGAACAAGCCGATTGGTATCCCGATATTGATGACATCAAAAAGAAAATCAATTCGAATACTCGTGCCATCGTCGTCATTAATCCGAATAATCCAACCGGTGCCTTGTATCCGGTCGAATTATTGCAAGAATTAGTTGAGTTAGCGCGTCAACATCAATTGATCATTTTTGCTGATGAAATTTACGACAAAGTGCTGTATGAAGGTGAAACTCATACATCACTGGCTTCACTGGCAGATGATGTCCTGTTCATTACCTTCAATGGTCTCTCGAAAAATTATCGCTCATGCGGTTATCGTGCCGGGTGGATGGTGGTTTCCGGTGAAAAGAAACACGCTAAGGATTACATCGAAGGCTTGAATATGTTGGCGTCGATGCGATTGTGTGCCAATGTTCCAGGGCAGTACGCTATTCAAACCGCGCTAGGTGGCTACCAGAGTATTAATGATTTAGTGGGTCCTGGTGGCCGCTTGCTCAAGCAGCGCGATATGGCGCATAAATTGTTAACGGATATTCCTGGTGTGACGTGTGTTAAACCAAAATCAGCGCTGTACATGTTTCCGCGACTTGATCCAAAAATGTATCCAATCAAAGATGATCAGCAATTTGCTTATGATCTCTTGGCAGAAGAGCGCGTACTGATTGTGCAGGGTACTGGATTTAATTGTCCGACCCCCGATCATTTTCGCGTGGTGTTCTTGCCTAACGTGGACGACCTATCAGTTGCCATTGGCCGCATTGCTCATTTCCTTGATGGCTACCGCCGTCATCATGCCCACGCCTGAAGAGCGTAACTAACATTAGCGTCGATTAGTAAAAAAATGAAACCGATCAAAGTAGGCTTACTTGGTATAGGTACCGTAGGTGCTGGTACTTTTACTGTACTTAAACGCAATCAAGAAGAGATTCGTCGACGGGCAGGGCGCGAAATAGAAATCGCTATGGTCGCTGACTTAGATACCGAGCGCGCCAAGGCGATTGTCGGTAGCAGTGTGGTTGTGGTTAAGGATGCGCACCAAATTGTTGATAACCCCGATATCGATATCATTATTGAATTGATCGGTGGCTATGGCATAGCGCGCGAGCTAGTGATGAAGGCCATAGCGAATGGCAAGCACGTAGTGACCGCAAATAAAGCATTGTTGGCAACGCACGGCACTGAAATTTTCCGTGCAGCGCAAGAGCGCGGTGTGATGGTGGCGTTTGAGGCGGCAGTAGCTGGTGGCATCCCCATTATCAAAGCGCTGCGTGAAGGCTTAACAGCTAATCGCATTCAATGGATAGCTGGCATCATCAATGGCACGACCAATTTCATTTTGTCTGAGATGCGCGATAAGGGATTAGATTTTGATGTCGTGCTCAAAGAAGCACAACGTTTGGGCTATGCCGAGGCCGACCCAACGTTTGATATCGAGGGAGTCGATGCTGCGCACAAGGCAACCATCATGTCAGCGATTGCCTTTGGTATTCCGGTGCAGTTTGATAAAGCCCACGTAGAGGGTATTACCAATTTGCAGGCGTCAGATATTCGCTATGCAGAAAAACTTGGCTACCGCATAAAATTATTGGGCATTACTAAACGCGTAGCGAACGGTATTGAATTGCGAGTTCATCCGACATTGATACCAACTAATCGCCTGATTGCCAACGTCGAAGGCGCAATGAATGCCGTGCTAGTGCAGGGTGATGCCGTTGGTGCCACGCTTTACTACGGTAAGGGCGCAGGCGCAGAACCCACAGCTTCTGCAGTGATTGCTGATTTAGTGGATATCACTCGTTTAGCTACGGCTGATCCCGAACATCGCGTTCCCTATTTGGCATTTCAACCGAATGAAATGTCGGACACACCAATACTACCCATGTCGGAGATCACGACTAGCTACTACCTTCGCATCTGCGTCGCAGATAAGCTCGGTGTAATGGCTGACATCACGCGTATTCTTGCTGACGGTGCCATTTCTATCGATGCGATGCTGCAAAAAGAGCCCGCTGATGGCGAGACTCAGACTGACATCATCATCCTCACACATCAAACCCAAGAAAAGCATGTCGATCGCGCCATCGCTGCCATCGAAGCTTTATCAACCGTGGTTGCTAAAGTCACGCGCATACGTCTGGAAGAGCTGAGCTAATTTTTTAGATTAGCTCACAACGCTCTATTACGTAGACCTAAGCATTAGCTGAGTCTGTTGGCGCCTTGCTTGAGCGAGTCGGCAAATTCCTTCATCACGTTCCCGAATACGGATGCCGTGATGCTATATCGTGAGATGCTCCACTGCAGCTTAACAAGGTCGACTTGGGTGATTTCGCCGCCGCCGTTAAGCGCATTAATCTGTGCGACAACATCTCTCTCACCTGTGGCGAGCGCGCCACCTTGAGCAGTTATATAAGCATTTAGATCGTCTAGAGTACTTTTTGTTAGCGGCATAGTATTTTCCCTTTAAATTATTTTCTACCGGTAAATAGCTGCATGATGCTCTGTGCGCCTGCAACTGCTCTTTGCGCTGCATTGATATCAGCATGTACGTCGACTGAATTAAGTTGCTGCTGATTTTTTTCTAATCGTTGAGCAATCTCGTTCAAGCGTTGAGAAATTTCCCTTTCTAGCTGTCCAGTAGTATCGTTATGCAAGGCTTCTTGCAGTACTGAGATGAATATTTTTTCGTCTTCAATCATCGTGATATCCTAAATCGCTCACTACCTTCAAATATTATTTCGGTGTCTTTTACTATCATGAGTGTGTTGCCATTGACATCGCCGCCACGAGTTATACGGTCGCCATTTTCTGTAATAACAAACGGTGTTGTACCACCCACGATGGCTTGCACATTAACAGGCGGCTTTCTCGTCGCAAGTTTGAATACAGCTTTAACAGGCAGAAGCTTTCCATAGCGGTCGGTGAAATTAACAATTAAGTTTTCCCAGCGCCGCATATCGTCATCGGTTAGCGCACCGCGAAGAATAAATTCAGGTTGCTTATCGATGATTTGTATTTTTTTCAAAAGGCCTGACGCCGCTAGTTGATCTTGTAGTAGCTGAGGCAGATCTTCAGCCATCACGATGGAGGCATTCACGCGCTTGAATCCTGGTAAAGACGTCTGCAACAGATCCATCACGGCATCGCGCGCTCGTTGCGTTAAAACAGCGCCCTCTATGGTGAGTACGCCACCGCTGACACTTTCAACTTTTAACTTGGCGCTGGATGGATCAATTCTTTCGGCAAGCAGAGTGGCTGCAGCAGCCGATAAATCGGTATCAACTTGCAAATCAATTTGCGGTGGCGGAGTTAAGGTTTCTAGAACGGTTGTCAGTGCAGTTTTGCTTGCTTGATCAGGTACGAAACCTTTAATCAATAAGCGGCGATCGCGAGTCACAATCACTTCAACCGATGAGCCGGCAGCAGTTGTGCCAAGAATTTGTCGGACTTTGTGAAGATTAGGCGGGTCAGGCAAAGCCGCCTTGGGGGTGGCGTCCAATGTCGTAGTTGGTTGGTTGGGATGATTGACCAGCCATGCCGCAAGCGTAATACCGGCGATACCCATCACCGTAAGCGCGGTAATCGATGTGATCAGCGCAGCTTTAGCTCGACGGCGCGGCTTTTCATCAGCGGAATCATTTTTTTCTGTACTACTATCTTCAGCGCTGGTGGATGTTGCAGGTGCCGCCGCCGCTGGAGGCATGATAGACACAACGTCGGTTGGGTCTGGCCACTCTGCATCCACATCATCAACCGATATCCAAATGCCACCCATCTCCACCGGCATACCCAATCCCAGTGGAAAGCTTTCTGAAATTTCATTACCTTGTGCGTCGCAGACTTTGCCGTCTAGAGGAGAAATAGTCAGTTGCTCACCATCAAAACTCAACTGTGCATGTCGTCCCAACATTTTGGGGCCGCTGAGGATGACTTCGCATTCATCCCCTTCACCAAGGTCATAGTTCCCAGGAGCAACTTGAAGTCGACTTCCTGCCTGCGGTCCAAAGAGAACACGCAATTCAATGCGCGCTTGTAAGGTTTCAAGACTGGGTTCGAGTTTCATTGTGGTTTTTAGTGATTATTTGATAATATTAGTCACGTCATCTCTGAATCGATCTAAGAAAAATACCTATGCCTATACAAACTGAAATTCGTGGCCCGATTTTGATCATCCGTCCTGAAGGCAGCTTGAATAAGGCCATTTCCAGCGAGCTGGAAGAACTGCTGACGAATGAACTCGACGAAGGTTTTCGCCAGATCGTTTTTGATTTTTCTCTGATTAATCAAATATCCAGTGATGGTCTGCGCGTCGTTCTTAACTTGGTGAATGAAGTACGATCTCTGGATGGGGACGTTGTCGTTACTGGAATGCTGGAGCAAGTCGAAACGGCCTTGGAAGTGGCGGGATTCTTTAAGTTGATTGATTTCTTCCCTGATATAGACACCGCCATCGAATCGCTGCTTGAAATTGACCAAGACAGTGAATAAGCTTGCTGCGAATTTAACGAGTAAAGTCATAGCATTCACCCTAATTCCACTCGTGCAAGTGGTTGTATGTTGATATCTTGAGTTAATTCTTGATATGAGAGAACGGGAAGCTCATACAAATCTTGCTCAATCATTTTTCGTATATAATTTCTCACCATATTCATCGCTATACCGTAAAGCCATGTTGATAACTTAGAATCTCCACGGAAACAGTGAATGGTGCGTGCGGCTTCTGCGAACGCTTGCTGAGTAATATCGGCAGCGTCTTCTGCTTGATCAATGTAGCGTATGACAAATCGATACAGACGCTTTTGATGTTCCTTCATTAATTCTTTGAATAAAATTTCCTGATCTCGCTCGGAGGGAGGGGTATCACTTGCATCAGCATAGATCGGCCGTGTGGCTCTCTTTGCTATTGGTAGATCAAGCGACTCTTCTGGTTCCTGATCATCATATTCATCGTCTGGTAAATCACCAAAATGGATATCGACATCTTCTTTTAAAATATCGTCGAGATCATCGGCGCTTAAAGGGTCTTCAAGGTAGGCTTCGGCACTAAAAACGGGATTCGCGCTCATGGAGCTGCTCCTATCGCGGACTATAACCTTTGAAAAACCAAGAACCTTCTGTTTTTGCTGAGCCCAATTTGATCTTTTTTTACGGAAAGAAAAAACTCGAACCCAGATCAAAAAACTTCAGAAACTACCTAATTCGTGGGATTGACAAACGCAGATTAGTGCGAGTTGGGTACCATAAAAATTGAAATGCCAAATCGGTCAGTTGGCATTCGTAAAACTCATGTGCCCAGATTTGATGTGAAAAAAGTGCTGTTTACCGCTGCTTAGGATTGCTGTAGATCAAGGCGGCTGTTTGAATTTGTCGATGGTGATTTGCTTAAGCTATTGGTTGCGCTTAAGAATTACCGTACTTACGCTATCCCGATGGAATGGAGACTTGTAGATACCTAGTTTTAGTGGAATAACACTGGGGAGGCGCTTGCTTTTCGCTGTTTGGGAATGCCAAATGGGTGTTCTCGGCACGAATCGCTAGGCGCCTCTTATAATGGCGTTTATTTCATTGTTGAAACTCTTTGGACATGCACTACATATCAACTCGCGGCCATACGGCCAGACCTTCTTTTTCTGAGATTCTGCTGGGTGGATTAGCACCTGATGGCGGCCTCTATCTTCCTGTGAGCTATCCAAAAGTCAGCGGCGCTGAGCTGGATGCCTGGCGTTCATTGAGCTATGCCGAGTTGGCTTTTCAGGTATTGCACAAATTTGCGACGGATATTCCGGATGCCGACCTGAAGCAGTTGGTAACTAAGACTTATACCCCCCAGGTCTACCGTAATTGTCGTGCTGGCGAAGATACAAGCCGCATAACGCCACTGCGTACTCTGGAACAAGCCAACGGTCAGCAGCTGCTTTTACAGAGCTTATCCAACGGCCCAACGTTGGCATTCAAAGATATGGCGATGCAATT
>CAINAY010000179.1 GCA_903846425.1 uncultured Noviherbaspirillum sp. | reverse complement strand
TGACTACGCAGTCCTGAGACAAAAATAAAAACTATGCAATCGATAACAGTACTTGGAGCGACCGGCTCCATAGGCGTATCAACGCTGGATGTGATTGCGCGACATCCAGATCGTTACCGAGTTTTTGCATTAACGGCACACAGTCGAGTTGATGAACTCGCAGAACAATGCACCCGTTTTAAACCAGAAGTAGCGGTGGTGGGTACTGCAGAAGCGGCGAGTCAATTATCTGCACGACTTCAATCCGCCGGTTTAACCACGCAAGTGGAATACGGTGAGCAAGCTTTGTGTGATGTTTCTAGTGCAGACGCTTGTACGACAGTGATGGCAGCCATTGTGGGTGCGGCGGGTTTAGCCCCAACTATGGCTGCTGCGCAGTCAGGCAAAAAAGTACTGCTCGCGAACAAAGAAGCATTAGTTATTTCCGGCCAGCTGTTTATGGATGCCATTGCTGCTAGTGGATCTGTGCTGTTGCCGATTGATAGCGAACACAACGCGATCTTTCAGTGTTTACCTTTGAATTATCAGCGTCAGCTTGGCCATCACGGTATACGCAAGATACTGTTAACAGCATCAGGTGGGCCATTTTTAGATCGCGATGTCAGCACACTGGACCAAGTCACGCCCGAGCAAGCCGTGGCGCATCCGAATTGGAGTATGGGCAGAAAAATTTCGGTCGATTCGGCCACGATGATGAACAAGGGATTGGAAGTCATTGAGGCACATTGGTTGTTTGGCGCAGCGCCTAATCAGATTGAGGTCGTTATTCATCCACAAAGTGTGATTCACTCTATGGTGTCGTATGCCGATGGGTCGGTATTAGCGCAGCTCGGAAACCCCGATATGCGAACACCGATTGCGCATGCGCTGGCTTATCCTGATCGTATTGAGTCGGGTGTGGATACCGTTGACCTAACAAAAATAGCGCAACTCAATTTCCGCCCACCTGACTATGTGCGGTTTCCTTGTCTAAAACTAGCGTTTGATGCCTTGCATGCCGGTGGTAGTGCAGCGGCTGTGTTAAACGCTACCAATGAAGTGGCAGTTGAGGCCTTTCTAAACAGGCAGATTGGTTTTAGAAAAATTCCTGAATTGATTGATGCTGTACTCAATCGATTACCGGTTGAACCAGTGACCGACTTGGGTGCAGTACTGGCTATGGATAAATCAGCACGTTTGCTGGCGCGCGAATTAATGCATCAATAAAGCTTCACATCTTTAGCTTCACATCTAAAGCTTCACCGCAAAGCTTCACTGCATAAGCTTCAACACATTGAGATTTTATGGAATTACTGCAAACGATTTTTGCTTTTGTCATTGTGATAGGTGTGTTGGTCACCATTCATGAATTTGGCCATTACTTGGTGGCGCGTTGGTGCGGCGTCAAAGTGCTGCGCTTTTCAGTCGGTCTGGGCAAAGTTATTTGGTCTCGACGTTTCGGCCCTGATCAGACTGAGTGGGCTGTGTCGGCCGTGCCTTTGGGTGGCTACGTCAAGATGCTGGATGCGCGTGCCGACGATGCGGGAGATATTCCCGAAGCCGATTTAGCGCGCGAATTCACCCGTCAACCGGTATTGCGTCGTATAGCGATTGTTAGCGCAGGGCCGTTGGCTAATTTTTTGTTAGCGATTGTCATTTTTGCCGGGCTGTATTGCTATGGCATACCAGAACCCGTATCCCGAGTTGAGATAAAGCAAAACAGCGTTGCCGAGCAGGCAGGCATGCGGACGGGCGACCTGATTGTGGCCGTCAATGGTGAGGCGATTCAAGCGTGGTCAGAATTTCGTTGGCGCTTATTGCAAGGCGCGATGAAGGGCGAGCGTTTGCAATTGAGCTTGCAACGGTTAAACGAGGTGAATCGATCTGAGTTACGTGAAGTCAGTTTAAATTTATCGGGTATTTCACCTGATTCATTGGATCAGCATCTGCAAGAGCAGATTGGAATGGAAATGGCGCGTCCGCCCGCTATCCTCGGTGAAATCACGCTGGGTGGTCCTGCAGATCGTGCTGGGTTGAAGGCCGGTGACCATATTCTGCGAATTGATAGTTTGCCGATAATCGATGCGATGGCAATGATAGAAGCCTTGCAAGCAGCACCGGGCAAGCCCTTGTTGATCGAGTTTATGCGTCGAGATCAGCCGCTGACAGTGTCTGTCACCCCCCAAGCCGAGTTGGTTGGTGAAAAGACGGTTGGTCGAATGCTCGCTCAGGTGGATGTGTCGGCCGCGTCTGTGATCATTCAGTCTGGGCCGATAGACGCAGTTTCACGCGCCGTTCGTAAAACTTGGGAAACCAGTGCCATGACCCTGACGATGCTTGGCAAGATGTTAACCGGCGAGGTATCACTTCGAAATATCACAGGTCCGCTCACCATCGCTGACTATGCGGGGCAAACTGCCCGCGTGGGTTTAATCAGTTTTCTCTCCTTCATGGCTTTCATTAGTATCAGCTTGGGAGTGATGAATCTGCTACCAATTCCTGTGCTGGATGGGGGTCATTTGTTGTATTATTCGCTGGAACTTTTTTCAGGGCGTCAGGTGCCTGAACGTGTTGGTGAAATAGCTCAACGCGCCGGACTTGGCATTCTGATGACGCTGATGGCTGTAGCAATGTTCAACGATATCGTCCGCTTGGTCTGGTGACCGTCGCAATGCCAGGCTGTGCTGGCATAACTTCCTCTGAATACATAGTTGATGAAACTCGATCCTGCTCGCCTCACGCTCCCTTTCATTCCTAAACTTATTGCCTCTGCCGCATTTGCATTGTGTGCGGGACAAGCTATCGCAGTTGAACCCTTCACGGTAAAAGATATCCGGGTCGAAGGCATACAACGAACCGAAGCAGGTACGGTGTTTAGCTATTTACCGGTTCGGGTTGGCGATACCTTCAATGATGAAAAAGCGGCTGCTGCCATCAAAGCCTTGTACGCCACAGGATTTTTTAAAGACGTTCGAGTTGAGGCTGACGGCAACGTTCTGGTCATCATGGTGGAAGAGCGGCCGGCGATTGCCAGTGTTGACTTTACCGGCACCAAAGAATTCGATAAAACACAACTAACTAAATCACTCAAAGATCTGGGCTTAGGCGAATCGCGCATTCTGGACAAATCATTAGTTGATCGCGCCGAGCAGGAGCTAAAGCGTCAGTACCTCTCCCGCGGTTTATACGGCGTTCAAATCACCACCACCGTCACGCCGCTTGAGCGAAACCGGGTAGGTTTGACGTTTGCGGTTGATGAGGGTGAAGTCGCGCGCATTAAACAAATCAATATCATCGGCAATAAAGTCTTCAGTGATTCTGATCTGCGCGATCAAATCAAGCTGAGTACCCCAGGTTGGTTTACTTGGTACAGTAAATCGGATCAGTACTCTAAGCAGAAATTGGCGGGCGATATTGAGGCCTTGCGCTCGTTCTACTTGAATCGTGGTTTTCTTGAAATGCGGGTTGAATCAACCCAAGTATCGATCTCGCCAGATAAAAAAGATATTTACATCACGGTCAATATCATCGAAGGTCAAAAATTCACAGTCGCTGGAATCAAGCTTGATGGTGAGATGCTAGGCCGTGAAAAAGAGCTGCAAGATCTCGTCACGCTGAAACAAGGTGATGCCTATTCCGGCGAAAAAATGAATGAGACTACGCGTAAGATTACTGAGCGCATGGGTGTGTTTGGTTATGCGTTCGCGAATGTCAATGCCAGTCCCGATATCAATCGTGAAAAGAGTGAAGTCACCTTTACGATTTTTGTAGATCCCGGTAAGCGAGTTTATGTAAGGCGTATCAATATCGGTGGTAATGACCGCACGCGTGATGAAGTCATCCGCCGCGAATTCCGTCAGTTTGAAAGTTCATGGTACGAGGGCGACAAAATTAAACTCTCGCGTGACCGACTTGGCCGCCTCGGATTTTTCACTGATACCAATGTCGACACATTAGAAGTAGCTGGAGCGCCCGATCAGGTTGACTTAAATGTGAACGTCGTTGAAAAACCAACCGGCAACGTCATGATCGGTGCAGGTTTTTCAAGCAGTGAAAAACTCACGTTGACGGGTTCTATCAATCAGGCAAATGCATTTGGTACGGGTAATAATATTGGTATCAGCGTCAACACCAGTCGTGTTTACCGAACCATTGCGATACAACATACCAATCCTTATTTCACAGAAGATGGTGTCAGCAAAACGACGGAAGTATTTTTGCGTACATCCAGACCGCCGCTGTACTTGAATGACATCGATTATCGCGTCGTTACCAAAGGCGGCAATGTCAGCTTTGGTGTGCCATTTACTGAATTCGATAGGGTATTTTTGGGTGCCGGTATCGAGGATACAACGGTTGATACCTACGCAAATAGCCCGAGTCGCTACCGTGAATTTGTTCACAATACGAATCAATCGGGGGCATTTGATCCACTGAGTGCGACCGACGGCGTAGGTAATGCGCACACGATAGCATTTCCTTTAACAGCCGCCTGGCAGCGTGATAATCGTGACAGTGCGCTAATACCGACGAAAGGACGCTACCGCCGTGCCAATCTCGAAGTATCACCGGCTGGTACGTCTACGTACTACCGTACTACTTATCAGGATCAGTATTTCATCCCTCTGAATATGTCGAATACTGCGACCTTGGCTTTGAATGGCGAGATCAACTATGGTGGTGCCCTTGGAGGGAATGCCTATCCGATCTTCAAAAATTACTTTGCCGGCGGTATCGGTACGGTTCGTGGATATCAGGCAGGCTCGTTGGCAGTATCTGCGCGATCTAGAGGCCTTGGCGATACGCGTTTTAACCTACCCATAGGTGGTTCAGCACGTCTAATTATGAATGCCGAACTTCAGATGCCGTTTCCAGGGACTGGGGTAGATCGCAGCCTGCGTTGGTTTACTTTTCTGGATGCTGGTCAGGTGTTTAGCCCCGAAGATGGCCAAAAGATTAGCCTAAGCGACCTGCGCTACAGTACTGGCTTGGGTTTGAGTTGGATTTCCCCGGTAGGGCCGCTTAAGATATCGCTGGGATATCCGATAAATCCACAATCATTCGACCGCACGCAGCGGTTCCAGTTCCAGTTGGGCACCGGATTTTGATGCTCCAATGGCATAATAGATGTTCGCTTTGCGTAAATTGAGCTTTTAACCCGTTTGGGGCCTGGCTTGTTTACGTACTTATTGAGCATTGCGGAGATTGAATTGAAATCTGTAACCAAAAAAACAACTAAGCTTGGGCTGGCTTTGCTGCTGTCTTTGCTTGTCCCGCTTTCAGCACATGCGCAGCAGGATCTGAAGATTGGTTTTGTCAGTTTGGACAAAATTCTTAAAGATTCTACTCCTGCCAAAGCTGCCACGGCCCGTTTGGAACAAGAGTTTTCTAAGCGCGAGAAAGATCTACAAGAGCTCTCAGTCAAACTCAAATCCAGCGCCGAAAAGCTCGACAAGGATGCGCCCGTCATCAGCGACGCAGAGCGCAGCAAGCGTCAGCGTGAACTCGGTGAGATGGATAAAGATTTTCAGCGTCGTCAACGCGAGTTTCGCGAAGATTTGAATCAGCGCCGAAATGAAGAAATGGCGGCGGTGTTAGACAGAGCCAGCAAGGTGGTTAAGCAAATGGCTGAAGCGGAAAAATACGACTTAGTCATTCAAGAAGCTGTGTATGTCGGTCCGCGTATTGATATCACCGAAAAAGTGCTGAAGGCACTCAATAAATAATCAGGACCCTTCGCCATGAGCACTCGACTGGGCGATTTGGTTAAAAGCCTAGGCGGGGAGTTGATCGGTGATCCGGAAATCGTTGTTACCGGTATCGCCCCGCTGGAAGCCGCAGGCGAAGCGCACATCACCTTTCTGTCTAACACCAAGTTGCGTTCACAAGCTGCCGCTACTCGGGCAGCGGCGCTGATTGCAGCGTCAAGTGAAGTCGAGGCGCTGCGAGCTAGCTTTCATGGCGCATTCATACTGACAGACAATCCCTATGCCTATTACGCGCATGCGGCACAGTATTTTGTTTCTCTAAGCGCACTCCCGATTACTCCAGGCATTCATGCGACGGCGACGGTCAGTGAATCCGCACAGATCGCTGCTACCGCCTGTATCGGTCCTCATGTAACGATTGAAGCAGATGCGCAGGTAGGAGAGCACTGCGTGATCGGAGCGGGTAGCTTCATAGGCCGAGACGCTCGTATCGGTGCGGCTACCGTGTTTCATCCGAATGTGACTTTTCTTTCAAACTCCCACATCGGCGCACGCGGTGTAGTTCAATCCGGCGCGGTGATTGGTGGCGATGGATTTGGTTTCGCTAATCAAAAGGGGCGATGGATAAAAATTCCTCAGACCGGCGGTGTGCGAATTGGTGATGATGTAGAGATCGGTGCCAGTACCACGATTGACCGCGGGGCTTTGGAGCACACCGTTATAGAGAATGGTGTCAAGCTCGATAACCAAATACAAATTGCCCACAACTGCGTCATTGGTGAAAACACGGCAATGGCCGGGTGTGTCGGTGTCGCTGGCAGTGCAAAGATAGGGCGAAACTGCACATTCGGTGGTGCGGCAATGGTTCTTGGACATTTGACTATCGCAGATAATGTGCATGTATCGTCAGGTAGTCTAGTGTCGCGCTCAATTCACGAAGCAGGGCAGTACACCGGCTTTTATCCGTTGGCGAAAAATTCAGACTGGGAAAAAACAGCTGCAGTTGTTCGTCAGCTCGACGGGCTCCGAGATCGCGTAAGAGAACTAGAAAAAATGGTCAGGGAACTGACCTCAAAAAAATAAATCACTATTCAGAGAACAGGCAGCAAGCACAATGAACAGCTTAGATATAAATCAGATCAAGCAATACCTACCGCATCGATACCCGCTATTGCTGGTCGATCGCGTGCTTAATTGGGAATCCGGTAAAACCATTGACGCGATCAAGAATGTCACCATTAACGAAGAATTTTTCAATGGCCATTTCCCCAACAAACCCGTGATGCCGGGCGTGATGACGATAGAAGCGTTAGCGCAAACATCAGCGCTATTAGCATTTTTAACGATGGGCCAAAAGCCGGATGAAAATGCGGTGGTGTATTTCCTCGGAATTGATAAAGCGCGTTTCAAACGTCCCGTGGAGCCGGGTGATCAATTGCGCATGCATGTAGAGATCGTGCGGCACTCGCGCGGCATCTGGAAATTTCAAGCGCGCGCAACAGTGGATGACCAACTTGCCGTTGAAGCAGAGCTCATGTGCACCATGCGCAGCGTGGCAGATTCTCCAGCTGCGGAATAAGCATCATGGCGAAGACTCATCCAACAGCCATTGTTGAGCCCGGCGCAGTTATTCACGATAGCGCCGAGATCGGGGCGTACAGCATCATTGGTGCAAATGTTGAGATTGGTGCGCGTACTCGTGTAGGGCCGCATGTGGTTATTGATGGTAATACCCGCATCGGTGAGGACAATGTTTTTTATCAGTTCTCATCTATCGGCGCGCCACCACAAGATAAAAAATATGCGGGTGAGCCTACACGTCTTGAGATAGGCGATAGAAATACGATTCGAGAGTTTTGTACCTTTAATCGTGGTACGGTGCAGGATGTTGGGGTTACTCGACTCGGTAACGATAACTGGATCATGGCGTATGTGCATCTTGCCCATGACTGCCAGATCGGTAACCACACCATCTTTGCCAACAACGCGCAGTTAGCAGGTCATGTGCACGTCGGTGATTGGGCCATCATGGGTGGTTTTTCGAATGTTCATCAGTTTTGCAAAATCGGAGCACACGCGATGGTAGGTATGAGTACCAGCCTGACGCAAGACGTGCCACCGTATGTGATTTTGTCGGGTAACCCGGCTCAGGCACATGGCATTAATAGTGAGGGCTTAAAGCGCCGTGGTTTTTCGCGTGAGGCAATTACTGCCATACGCCATGCGTATAAAGTACTTTATAAATCGGGACTGACTCTTGAAGAAGCTAAAGCGGCATTGGAAGTACAAGAGCAGTCCGAACCAGAATTTGCTGTGGAGTTAAAGCTTATTCGAGATTTTCTCCAGAATGTGAGTCGTGGCATTGTCCGCTGATCTGTCTATTGCTATGGTGGCCGGCGAGGCCTCTGGAGATATTCTGGCAGGCCGTATGCTATCGGGCCTGCGCCCCATGCTGAGTGAAGCCCATCTCTACGGTATTGGTGGTCCAGCGATGGCGGAGCATGGTTTCGTGTCTGAGTATCCGATGGATAAGCTCGCAGTCAGGGGTTTGTTTGAGGTGTTGGCGCATTACCGAGAGCTGAAAGGTTTTCGTGATTCATTGCGCGATCGGCTGCTGGAAGAAAGACCCGCTGCATTCATAGGTGTTGATGCGCCCGATTTCAACCTTGATCTTGAAATCGCTCTCAAAAAAGCCAAAATTCCCACGATGCATTTTGTGAGTCCTTCCATCTGGGCTTGGCGTCGTAGTCGGATCAAAAAAATTGCGCGTGCGGTTGATCACATGATGGTCATTTTTCCATTCGAGGAAGCGATCTACAAAAAAGCGGGCATACCCGTCACGTATGTGGGCCACCCGCTGGCTGAAGTTATTCCTATGGATCCTGATCAGGACGCCG
>CAINAY010000178.1 GCA_903846425.1 uncultured Noviherbaspirillum sp. | reverse complement strand
ATTTCAAGACAATGTCCATGATCGGCTTCTTGCACATCTATAAGCAAGGCCTCAGCTCTCGTCAAACCAAACCAGTAGCCCAGTTCTACCCGCGCTGCAAGAAAGGGATATTGGCTCATCATCTCGCGCGTGAATGCGCGCTTCGCGATATTCGCCCAATCAGCTTTTCTAATCGGCGGAACAATTTTATGTAATAGCTTCTGCGCCTCTTCGTTACCTTGCGCAGCAGCCTTCAGTAACCAATACACGGCACGAATATCAGTACGTGGATCAATTCGGCGCTGTCGCCACGCGATTAAACCCATCTCTAATTGCGAACGCATGTGACCACCACTCGCGGCCATTTCTAAATATCTACGCGCTTCCGCTACGCTACGACGGGAAAATTCAGGCTTTAAAAATACGCGTGACAACGCAAAGGATGCTTTTTCCTCACCTTGTTCCGCCGCAATCGTCAGCCATCGAATAGCTTTTTTGTAGTGCGCAACGCCAGTGACATTACTTAATCGCAAACCATTTTCATCCATACGCGCGATCCACAAACCATAGGCGAGTTGAGCGCTGCTTTGGCCTCCTTCAGCTGCCACGCGCAAGTAATGCTCGATCAAGCGACTGTTGGGATCCGATGTCATTAGCAGCGCTTGTGCGCAACGACTCAATAATTCGGTTTCCAGCTTGTTACTGGGCTGACGACGAATGGTTATTCCGCTTGCTCGTCGCTCGATATCTTGCGCCAGAGGTAAGGCCCAGAGTAAAAATTTTAAATAATCGCCTGCTTCCCAAGCACTATCCGCAAGCACGTATTGCGCTTCGATGACTCCACCCTTGGCTGCACGAGTTGCCCACTCAACAGCGGCATTCAATTGATTACCTTCCGATGCAGTCGCATCATGCGGCTTAGCCTGTCGCGCAGTTTCACGAATGCCCAGCTGTTGCGCAAGCAGCCATTGTGCATCGGGCAATCCCGCCTCGGCCGCTGCTTGCAATGCCCGTAAGGCTTTCTGTTTTAACGAAGGCTCGGCCCTAGTCCAACAAGAAAAAACTAACAAGGCAAGCACTAATCCGGCCTTGGCTATGCCCCCATCAAATGCACGTTCGTACCAGAACGCGACGCGTAAAGGATCCTTTACTTGGTGAGCAACGTCGAAAGGTACATTGGCGCCAATTAGTAACCACGCATCTGGCTGATTGTTTTCTGCAGCTTTTTGTAACCAATGTAATGCAGTGGAATGACTTTGTGGCAAGCCTCCGCCGCCAAATAGATAACGCTTGCCCAGTGCAAGCTGAGCTGGCGCTTTACCCGCGCGAGCCGCGCGAATGATGAGTAATTCCTCTCGATTGGCCATGATAAGTAGAGCTGCGCCTTAGAAAACGTCGGTCAGCGCACACGTCAAAAGCAGGTCTTGCCCACTGCTGACTGTTAGTCACAACAACCCCTTTCTAACGCAAGAAGTTGGGAACGCGCTGACCTAGTGTTATCAAAATTAAAACCAGACTTTGCGCTTTGAGAGGGGGCAGCGTCAACGTCGATTAGTGCCAATAAAACAACAACATTCATCAATAAGTCTCTTTTTGTCAGAAAGCTTTTTTTCAAGCGCACCGAAGTTACGAGTGTTTTCATTTTAGAAATTAATGTTGCTTCAATCCGACCCGAGCGGATTCTCAACAAAACTTCGATATGGGGATGCAAAAATGAAAAAATCACTCGTTGCGCTAGCGTTGGCCGGCGCGTTTGCCAGTGCCGCTCAGGCACAATCAATAGAGATGTATGGAATAGTGGACATGGGATTTGTGCAGGAAAGCGGCGGCCCGACTGGCCCAACTTCTGCAGGAACTGTTAGAGGTGCAGTCAATAAACTTACCAGTGGTGCGCAATCCGGCACTCGTTTGGGCTTTAAAGGTACCGAAGATCTGGGCGGCGGAATGAAAGCCCTGTTTGTTTTGGAAACCGGTATCGCTGCCGACAAAGGTGGTTTTAATCAAGCCAATTCCGCTTTTGCTCGTCAAAGCTTTGTTGGCTTACAAAGCGATATGGGTACGGTCACGATGGGCCGCCAGTACACGCCTTACTTCTTGACCATGTTGGTCGGTGACCCCTTCGCAGCAGGTATGGCCGGTGCAGCACAAAATATGCT
>CAINAY010000177.1 GCA_903846425.1 uncultured Noviherbaspirillum sp. | reverse complement strand
GTTTCGGCTAACTTGGCTAAAGCAGTGATGGGCCGTGATGACATCGTTACTCACTTAGGTTTGGGTTACAGCACCGGCCGTGTTAAGTCTGCAACGTCATACGCCAGTGGACGTGATGAAAGCCGCGCTTATTCAGGTTTCTTCAATGGCACAGAAGCTGTCCCAGCCAATTCAACACGTACACGTTCGGTTGTGGAATACGCGATTGCTTATGGTCCATATAAGGCTCAGGGTGAGTTTTTCCAGATTGGTTATTCAGACATGACCGGAACTAATGCTGGTTCGAACGCAATCAATATGAATTACAACGAATTGTTGTGGAACATCACTGGCGAATCACATAACTATAGCAACAGTTCCGGTACTTTTGGTTGGATCAAGCCAAATACTAAGTTCTCCTCGAACGGCGGTTTGGGTGCGTGGCAGGTGGGTGTACGTCTGAGCGATTTCGATGGTTCAGATTTCACGCAAGCCAGTGGTAAGACAACCAAAGCGACCTCGATGACCTACGGTCTGAACTGGTACGTTAACGACAATGTTCGCGTTATGTTGAACTATGTTGAGACTAAGTACGACTCGTCAGTGTTAGTTGCCACCGGTACTTCGTTGGACAAGATCAAAGCGATCATGTTGCGTAGTCAGATCTGGTTCTAATTTATACGTAATCTCCAAATCCGTTAAGGATGCTTTATACGCCCCTTCGGGGGCGTTTTTTTTGGTCTTTTTAAAAGTACGTTTATGTCGAATGAAGCGCCATCAGAATTTCAGATAGCTCAGAGTGGATTTGTTTGGGGTTATACCCTGGATGGAGCAGGTAATACTGAGGTGGTCAATGCTAGTAATTTAAAAGTGGTATTGCAAACCATTCCTGAAGCGTCGAATCGTAATTTTCTGTGGCTGCATTTCAATTTAAGTCAGGCATCAACAGAGCGTTGGTTGAGCGATAACACCGCATTACCACCAGAATTTTTCGAGGCTTTACATATCGGTTCGCGTTCAACGCGAGTCGAAGTGATTGACGATAGCTTGATTGCGGTCGTCAATGATGTCTTGCATGGTTTTTCATTTGATCCGTCTGAAATTTCTACGTTGTGGTTATCGGTAACTCCTCGTTTAGTCATCAGCGCACGCCGCAAGCCACTCAAATCAGTCGATAGGTTGCGGCATGCCGTGCATAACGGCGCGAAGATTACGAGTACGGTCGAGTTGCTAACTCACTTACTCCGCGATCAGGCAGATGTTTTGATGGGCATAGTGCGTGATGCGGTTGCTAAGGTTGATAAGATTGAAGATGATTTGCTGGCAGGACGTTTAAATCATAAGCGCGAAAATCTCGGCGCCTTGCGCCGCGTCTTAGTGCGTTTGCAGCGTTTAATGGCGCCTGAACCAGCAGCACTGTTTCGTTTGCTTCAACGCCCACCTGTGTGGATTCCTGAGGATGATTTGCAGGACATTCGTCAATCAAGTGAAGAGTTCTCGGCGGTGTTGATAGACATGGCATCGCTGCAAGAGAGAATTAAATTATTGCAAGAAGAGATAGCGGCGATGATTAGCGAAAAAAGTAGCCGTAGTCTTTTCACGCTGACCATCGT
>CAINAY010000176.1 GCA_903846425.1 uncultured Noviherbaspirillum sp. | reverse complement strand
CCCAAGGTGCGTGCGGGTGAAAACGCGTGTCCGTACACCACGCTGTATTGGAATTTTATTGATCGCCATGAAGCGGCCCTGACATCTAATCCACGTACGGCGTTGATGACTAAAAATTTACAAAAATTAGATGCTAACGAGCGAGAGCGGGTGAAACTGCATGCCCAGCAAATATTGGATACGATCGATACTTTGTAGCCCCATGCTGTTTTGCGCAAAGATCATTATCAAAATAGTCATTTATCGTCAAAGTCAGTGTTTGCTTACTTGATTGCCCAATATTTTTCAGCCATATTCGCAATCGTACTGTCACTCTTTGTTGGTAAAATTCTTACATTCAACAAATCTAGCCGCCACCTATGCTGTATCCCGAACTCTTTCGCTCGCTGGAGCAAGTACGCTGGAACATGGAGAAAGACATTCCATGGGACCAGTTCGATGCCAGCCAATTATCCGACGAGCAAGCGCAAACCATACGGATGAACGCCATCACCGAGTGGGCAGCCTTGCCGGCCACCGAAATGTTTTTACGCGATAACCGCCACGACAGTGATTTTTCTGCATTTATGTCCGTGTGGTTTTTCGAAGAGCAAAAACATTCATTGGTGTTGATGGAGTACTTGCGACGTTTTCGTCCTGAGTTGGTGCCGACCGAAGAAGAGTTACACAACGTGCGCTTTGAGTTTGATCCAGCGCCACCGCTAGAGACATTGATGCTGCATTTTTGCGGCGAAGTGCGATTGAATCACTGGTATCGCTGCGCAGCCGATTGGCACACCGAACCCGTTATTAAACAAATTTACAAAATCATTAGCCAAGATGAAGCGCGTCATGGCGGCGCTTATCTGCGCTACATGAAAAAAGCGCTACAAGAATCGGGCGATACCGCACGTGCGGCGTTCGCCAAGATTGGCGTATTGATGGCATCTGCACGCCGTACAGAGAAGCCCTTGCATCCAACGAATTTGCATGTGAATCAAGCACTGTATCCCAACGATACGATACAGAGTCGATTGCCGGATCCTGATTGGTTAGAGGGATGGCTGGATAAGCAAATACAGTTTGATGGAGCGTGGGAAAAGAAGGTGATCGATCGCATACTGCATAATCTGTCACTGCTATTTGAGCGTTCGTTTGAGTCAGTTCAGGATTTGAACCGCTATCGAAAAGAAGCCACTGCCAGGCTCGCGCCACAAGCAAGCCCAGCGGTTTAATTATTTAGTGTTTGTGTTCTTCGTGACCATGTCCGCTGCCATGCTTGCTGTGAGCGGCCATATCCATCACTTCGACTGACACCTCAACAGCACCTGCTTTACGAAAATTCAGCGTCATGGGGAATTTATCGCCTGCCTTCAAGGGTTTTTTTAGTCCAAATAGCATCACGTGAGGGCCTTGACCAGGTTTCATGCTAATCGTGTTTTCTGCTTTTAGATCGACGCTGTCGACTGCACGCATCTTCATCACATCGCCTTCCATGCTCATCGTATGAAGCTCAACACGCTCAGCGATCGCTGCACTCGCCGACAATAAAGCATCATCTGCTTTGCCTTTATTGACGATCTGCAGAAAGGACGCACTGTTGGGCATGTTGCCCTTGGTGGCGCGAGCATGCGCATGTTCAATTACCAGATCACCTGCCTTGACAGCTTGGGCTTGAGTACTGGCTATCAACAGTAGAGTAAAAAATCCGACAACGACGTGTTTAAGCATGGTGAATTCCTAGTGTGAGTAGCATTGGGAAACCAAAATTATAAGTCTGCTGGGCGGGCCGCTCGAGGTTTATTCAGCTGCCACCAGCAAAGTCATTTTGACGCCATGCTTCATAGATGGTGATAGCGACCGAATTCGAGAGATTAAGGCTGCGATTATCTGGTCGCATGGGCAATCGTATGCGTTGCGCAGAGGGGAAGGAGTCGCGTAATTCTGGATTCAGGCCGCGTGTTTCAGAGCCAAATACAAACACATCGCCAGGTTGAAAGTGGGTGCTGGAAAAGAGCGCTGAGCCGTGGGTAGTCAGGATAAAAATGCGCAAGGGATCCGGTTGGGTGGCTGCTATAAAAGCTGACCAATTTGCGTGGACTTGCATATCGGCATACTCGTGATAATCCAGACCGGCGCGGCGCATTTTTGCATCGTCCAAAGGAAAGCCTAAAGGTTCGATTAGGTGTAGCACCGTTCCTGTGTTGGCGCACAAGCGAATGATATTGCCGGTGTTGGGAGGGATTTCTGGTTCAACTAGTACGACATGAAACACAATGTTCTCCGCTAAAAATCTCAACGTATGGGTGTTCGTGCAACGACAACATTAGTCACGTGTGTGGCGCCGTGGCGTTTGAGGCAATCAGCTAATTCATTCAGTGTATGACCAGTGGTCATAACATCATCAACGAGTAGGATACGCTTGCCGACAATCAGTTGACTGTTTTGTACTGCGAATGCGTTGCGCATGTTAACCCGCCTTTGATGCACAGGCAGGGAGGCCTGTGTTTGAGTATGTTTAACTCGCAGACAAACATTAGTCGCCAGCGGCAGTTTCCAATGCAGCGCTGATGCGCGAGCAATTTCCAGCGATTGATTGAATCCACGCTCGGCCAATCGTTCTAGTGAGAGCGGTACGGCAATGATGAGATCAGCGGCGTGGGGTGATGCGGGTAGCTCGCTCAAGAGACGACCGAATGCTTTAGCCAGCGGTAATTTTGCGTGGAATTTTAAGGCCTGCAGTAACTGATCTATCGGTGGCGCATAGTCGCTAGCGGCAAACGTTAAATCAAATGCCGGTGGGCGCGCTAAGCAGCTACCGCACTCCGAGGATTGGCTAAATTCGGGTAATCGAATCGCACAACAAGTACAGCGTGCAGCGTAACCGTCGGCGTATTGCATGCAGCAGCGAGTGCAAATGGCATCTTGGCTTTTGCCCCCGCATAAAGTGCAGGCGCTAGGCAGAAGTTCATCTAGCATTTGTAGTGCGAATTGTTTCAGGCGGCGCATCGAGTTCGGCGAAGTTTTAGTGATTTGCATAATTGTTGTTGACGATGGAGTCTGTGAAGAAATAGGCCCTGCGGTACACTGGTACCTTACTTCTTTCGCATCTGATGTTTTTACTTTGATGCATTCCATGCCGGATAACTCTCGCGACAATCAATTCAGCGCACCGATTTCTGTGGCGCGCGTGCAGCGGCTCTTTGCGCAGCCGCTGCGTTGCGAGTCATCGCAATTTCTTCGCAGAGAAATTTCTGGTCGCATGTTTGAGCGTCTATCGCTGATTAAAATTCAACCTGAGCGTGTGCTCGATGCAGGCTGTGGTGAAGGCGATGATTTGATGGCGTTGGCACAGGCTTTCCCAGCGGCGGATCTGCTCGGTATCGATATTTCACCCAACATGCTGCAGACAGCGCGTGATCGCAGCGTGCAATCGTATTCACTGATGCGCAAGTTACTCAGTCGCTGGAAATTAAATGCTTTTCAGCGCTCGCCCATCACTCTGACTTGCGCCGAATTCAGTGACCTACCTTTGGCGGCGGCTAGCGCGAATTTGTTGTGGTCGAATCTGGCGTTGCACTGGCATCCGCAGCCGCATAAAGTCATCAGGGAATGGGCGCGCGTGATGCGCGTCGACGGTTTGCTGATGTTTAGTGCCTTCGGTCCAGATACATTTTTGCAGCTGAAAGAGGCGTATTCCAGCCTGAATATTCGACCGCCGGTGTTGCCATTTGTTGATTTGCATGACTATGGCGACATCTTGGTTGAGGCTGGCTTCGCAGATCCGGTCATGGATATGGAAAAACTGAATATCACGTATTCATCAGCCGATAAATTACTTTCCGATGTGAGAGCTTTTGGCGGGAATCCGATGCTAGAGCGCCCAAATGGTTTGGTTGGGCGACAGCGTTGGAATGCTTTGTGTAACGGGCTAAATCAGCAAAAGAGCTCAGATGAGCAAATTTCACTCACGGTTGAAGTGATTTACGGCCATGCGTTTTTACCAAGGCCCAAAAAGACTCGTGCCGGAGAGTCCATCATTGAATTCAAAGATAGGAAGATTTAAACCGCCAGTTTGAAAGAAGACTGACCAGTTGAGGCATGAAATGCAGGGTATATTACTTGGCTGCATTTATGCTTTTGCCTTATACTCCTCGGGCTTTATTTGGCCCTTATTGCAAGTATTTACTGTTCTGGTGCGCTGACATGCCTACGCGAGAGTGGATTTCTAAGAAAAATTGCTCGATTGCTCCGAAACAGCTGTTGAAAGCGTATTTGGCCTTGTGTTCAGCATCATTTCTGGTTGCGTTGTATTTTATGGTTTACGGCGCGTGGGTGGTTATGTTGTTTGCAGTGTTGGAAATGATGGCGGTGGGTTGTGCGTTTGTGTATTGCGGTCGTCACGCGGGAGACAAAGAGTCCGTCGTTCTCGGTGATGATGGATTAGTGGTCGAATTGGTTGAGGCGGAACGCGTTCACCAGGTTCGCATGGATCCGCGGCGTACGCGAATCGAGATACCGGCTCTGCGACATCGTTTGATTGCATTAGAAGCCAATGGTGATCGGATTGAAGTGGGTCGATTTTTGACCGAGCGCAAGCGACAACAATTCGCACAAGAATTACGAAGCGGGTTGATGGATTACCGATCCGCGCCCGCAGCAGTTTGAACTTTATGACAAAACAGAATTTCAATCAGGCTTTTGAGGACCTTATGAAACACGCGAAGCACCTACTCTCCTCGCTGTTAATGGTAACTGGACTTTTGATGTCTGGTTCCTCGTTTGCAGTGAACGACATGGCTGGTGGGCCGGCAGTGCATCAGCTGAATTTCCAGTCGCCCGTCACCGCGATTGCAACCGACATCTATGAGCTTCATGTTTGGATGATGGTTATTTGCGGAGTAATTTTTATCGCCGTGTTTGGCGTAATGTTTTATTCCATTCTCAAGCACCGCAAATCCTTGGGCTACAAGGCAGCAAATTTTCACGAAAGCACGACGGTTGAGATTGCATGGACAGTAGTGCCATTCATCATTGTTATTTTGATGGCCTTGCCAGCGACAAAAACTGTGGTGGCAATGAAGGACACATCCAACGCTGATATCACGATCAAAGCGACTGGCATGCAGTGGAAGTGGGGCTACGACTACCTCAAAGGTGAAGGCGAAGGGGTTGCATTCCTTTCTGCGCTAGCCACTCCACGTGAGCAGGTTCGCGGCGAAGCGGCCAAAGGCGAAAATTATTTGCTGGAAGTCGATCATCCTTTAGTCGTTCCAGTTAACAAGAAAATTCGTATAGTCACCACTGCCAATGATGTGATTCATGCTTGGGGCGTGCCGGCATTTGGCGTTAAACAAGATGCGATACCCGGTTTTGTGCGCGACACCTGGTTTAAAGCAGAAAAAATCGGTACCTATCGCGGTAATTGCTACGAGTTGTGTGGCAAAGAGCATGCATTTATGCCTATCGTCGTTAAGGTGGTAAGCGAGCAAGACTACGCAACATGGGTGGTTCAGCAAAAGACGGCCATGGCTTCCAGTGCTGACGATCCGAATAAGACCTGGGCAGTGGCTGATTTAGCTGCGCGCGGTGAAAAAGTGTATGCAGCGAATTGCGTTGCTTGCCATCAGGCCACTGGTAAAGGTGTGCCAGGTGCCTTCCCAGCACTGGATGGATCACAAGTCGTCAATGGTATGCAAGACGGACAGATCGCGATTATGCTGAACGGGAAAAATGCTATGCCTGCATGGAAAGCTACTTTGTCCGACACTGAGATTGCGGCCGTTATTACCTACACACGGAATAGCTGGAATAACAAAGCATCCGACAACATTGTTCAGCCGGCCGAAGTGCTAGCTGCGCGTAAGTAATCGAGAAATCAGGAGAAACAGATGAGCACAATGGATCACGCCCACGGCCACGCTGACGATCACGCGCACGACGATCATCACCCTCATGGATGGCGTCGCTGGTTGTACGCTACCAAACACAAAGATATCGTAACGCTGTATTTATGGTTTTCATTCGCCATGCTGTTGAAAGGTGGCGTGCTGGCACTCGGCATTCGTGCTGAGTTGTTTATGCCAGGCCTGCAGTTGTTTCAGCCAGAGTTTTTCAATCAGTTGACCACCATGCACGGCCTGATTATGGTGTTTGGCGCGATCATGCCGGCCTTCGTTGGTTTTGCTAACTGGATGATTCCGCTCCAGATCGGTGCAGCTGATATGGCCTTTGCGCGGATGAATAATTTTTCGTTCTGGCTGTTGCCACCTGCGGCTATTTTGCTGGTGACTTCTTTCTTGGTGCCAGGCGGCGCGACGGCAGCGGGCTGGACTCTGTATGCACCGTTGAGCACGCAGATGGGCATTGGCATGGACATGGGTATTTTCGCCATGCATATCATGGGTGCTTCATCCATCATGGGTTCAATCAATATCGTCACAACGATTTTGAATATGCGCGCTCCTGGTATGACGCTAATGAAGATGCCTATGTTTGCGTGGACATGGTTGATCACTGCGTATCTGTTGATCGCAGTAATGCCGGTGTTAGCTGGCGCGATCACGATGACGCTGACAGATCGTCACTTCGGTACCTCGTTCTTCAATGCCGCCGGTGGTGGTGACCCTGTGATGTACCAGCATATTTTCTGGTTCTTCGGTCACCCCGAGGTGTACATCATGATTTTGCCTGCCTTTGGCATCGTTTCTCAGATCATTCCAGCGTTCGCTCGTAAGCCGTTGTTTGGTTACGAGTCGATGGTGTATGCAACATCGTCAATCGCGATTTTGTCGTTCATTGTGTGGGCACACCACATGTTCGCCACCGGCATGCCGGTGACAAGTCAACTGTTCTTCATGTACGCAACGATGTTGATTGCTGTACCTACGGGTGTGAAAGTATTTAACTGGATCGCAACGATGTGGCAAGGTTCAATGACCTTTGAGACGCCGATGCTGTGGGCCGTTGGCTTTATTTTCGTCTTCACGATGGGTGGTTTTACAGGTTTGATCCTCGCGATTACTCCGGTCGACATTCAGCTGCAAGATACGTATTACGTGGTGGCGCACTTCCACTACGTGTTGGTCGCAGGTTCCTTGTTTGCACTGTTCGCCGGTTTTTATTACTGGGGTCCAAAGTGGACAGGTTTCATGTACAACGAAACGCGCGGCAAGATCCATTTCTGGGCGTCGTTGGCGACGTTTAACGTGACCTTCTTCCCTATGCACTTTTTGGGCTTAGCAGGTATGCCACGTCGTTACGCTGATTACGCTGCTCAGTTCACTGACTTCAATATGATTGCTTCCATAGGTGCATTTGGATTCGGTCTGTCGCAGGTGTACTTTTTATTCTTCGTTGTCCTGCCATCGATTCGTGGTGGCGAGAAAGCGGCGGACAAGCCATGGGATGGCGCGGAAGGTTTGGAATGGACTGTGCCTAGTCCTGCACCATTCCATACGTTCGAAACACCACCGACTTTCAAGTAACTATCGATTCCGGCAGCCTGTGCTGCCGGTGTCGCTTTTGAGTTGTATCAGCCGCAAGGATTTATATGTCTGAGCAAAGTAATTCAAGTAGTTCGGGTAATTCACGTAACCTGCGCACAGCGTTGATCCTGTTATCAGTGGCAGTCGTTTTTTTTCTTGGCGTGATTATTAAACATTCGCTGCTGCGCTAATTTATGACGGCAACTGAAGAGGCGCCTGGCCAGCGTCGCCAACGACGTAATCTGCGCATGTTGGGCAAGCTGGCAGTCGTGGTTCTACTGATGTTTGGTTTTGGTTACTCGCTGGTGCCCTTGTACAAAAAGATTTGCGAGCTAACAGGTATTAATGTGCTCGCTGTGCAGGAAACAGTGAACGTTAAGCCTGCGAATACGCAGGTAGACACTAGCAGAACAATCACGGTGGAATTCGATGCGAATACCACCGGGCCTTGGCGGTTTAAGCCTATGGTAAGCAGTATTCAGGTACACCCGGGTGAGATGGCTCAAGTGGTGTATGAAGTGGTGAACACGCAGAACAGAGCGATGGAAGCGCAGGCGATTCCTAGCTATGCTCCGCAAGAAGCCGCGGCGCATTTTCGTAAGCTGGAATGTTTTTGCTTTAAGCAGCAAACGCTAGCGCCGAATGAGCTTAGGCAAATGCCGGTCAGTTTTTATATTGACCCCGCGTTACCGAAGAATGTAAAGACGATTACTTTGTCGTATACCTTCTTCGAGGTTGGGGCCAAGGGTAAGGCGAACTGAGAGGCGATAGCAGTGGACGATTTGAAGCAAGCAACGCAGCGCAAGATGTCATTTGGCGCAACAGTGAAAGCGGTACTGTGGTCATTCTTCGGTGTGCGCAAGAAAAGTGGTTTTGAAGAAGACGCGCAAAACTTGAATCCGCTGCACGTCATTATTGCCGGTGTCATTGCAGCGATATTGTTTGTATTCGCGCTGCTAACGCTAGTAAAAATGGTGGTGGCAAAATAGGTCGAAAAAATTAACAAGTCCTTCTTGCAACAAGAGTATTTTTTTGAACACTGTAATCAGGGGAAGTCGATGAGCACTCAACAAGGCCAAGCGCCGTATTACTTCGTACCGAGTCCTTCCAAATGGCCAGTACTGATGGGCACCGCATTACTGGTGATCATGGCTGGTGCATCGGGCTGGGTCAATGGCTATAGCTTTGGTAAGCCGTTGAACATTATTGGTATTTTGGCAGCGCTCACCGTGCTGTATTTTTGGTTTGGTGATGCAATCGCCGAATCTGAAGGTGGCCTGTATAACACGCGCATCGACACCTCCTATCGTTGGAGCATGAGCTGGTTTATTTTTTCCGAAGTTATGTTCTTCGGGGCGTTTTTTGGTGCGCTGTTTTATGCGCGTTCGATTTCGATGCCTTGGTTAGCTGACCTTGATCATAAATTTTTATGGCCTGATTTTGCGGCTAACTGGGGTAACACGGGTCCTGCTGGCACCATCGAAAAATTCGAAATGATGGGCCCATTCCCTATCCCGACCATCAACACAGCTTTGCTGCTAACGTCGGGTGTGACATTAACGATCTCTCATCATGCATTGCGCGTGGGTGATCGCAGCAAGACGGCTATCTGGTTGGCGGCGACGATATTGCTGGGCGCGATTTTTATGGGCTTTCAGGCCTATGAATATCATCACGCCTATTCCGAACTCAATTTAAAACTGACATCCGGTATTTACGGATCCACCTTTTTCATGCTGACGGGCTTTCACGGTTTCCACGTGACCATGGGCGCAATAATGTTGTCCGTTGTTTTATACCGCGTAATGAAAGGCCATTTCACTGCGGATCATCATTTTGCGTTTGAAGGTGCTGCGTGGTACTGGCACTTCGTTGATGTGGTCTGGCTTGGTTTGTATGTAGTTGTGTACTGGCTGTAAGACACTCTGCGTAAAAAAAGCCGCACTTCGGTGCGGCTTTTTTACTGGCGCGACGTGCTTTTAATACATGATGCCTGTCGGTTGTATGTAGCCTAAGTGATGAGCTACCAGCAATAGTAAGAACATCAGTATAGAAAATCCTACTCGCAAGGCTAAGGCGTACACTGTGCGATTGCTTTTCCCTTTGTCGCGCATCAGAAAAAAAAGTGCAGATCCCAAACTGGCGATGATTAAGATAAAGCCGAGAGCAACAAGAATTTTCATAAGGGGAGGCGCATTGAATAGCGCCGCAGCGCAGTGGTCAACTTCAGTAGATAATTAGTACCTTACTTTTACCTACATTCTAATGCGATTAAGCTTTCGTTTCCGATGGGTGCCCTTTTTGGCTGCTGCACTAGTGGTGGCCATTGGAGTATCGCTTGGAAATTGGCAAGTTAGACGCGCAGAACAAAAACTGGCTCTGCAGCAGCAGATGTTGGTACGTGCTGAACTCGACCCTGTTAACTCGAATGCGCTAGCGCTAGCACAGACGCCGGAAGAAT
>CAINAY010000175.1 GCA_903846425.1 uncultured Noviherbaspirillum sp. | reverse complement strand
CGCCACGAAAATTGAACCTATTATTGTTGCCAGCACAAGGTACTTGATCCATTTGAGTTTAGCGTCTAATGCCGTATGTAAGCGTCGCTGATGTATGCCAACGGCATTGGCAATCATGCTGATTAATTCTTGCAATGCGCCGAATGGACACAACCAACCACAAAATGTGCTGCGCCCCCAAACCAATAAAGTACCCAGCGTAAAAATCCACAGAATCACTGTCATAGGATCGTTCAGCAGAAAACTCAAATCACCGCCACCCGATAGTGATTCCACCGCCGCCGTGACATTGATAATAGTGAGCTGTCCCTGCGCAAACCAACCAATAAACCCTAGCGTAAAAATAAGATAGGTAGTGCGCAGTAGCTTCAAACGCCGACTAGTTGCGCTAACACGCTTTTGCGCGATGAGACCCGCTGTCAACAGCAGCAATCCTGCGACCAACGCGGCAATTTCTACCCAACGCTTTTGCCAGACTTTCATCCAATCTAATGCCAACCAATCGGTGTCGATAAAATCATAGTACTTCGCAGGCCAACCATTGAAATCGTAAGGCAAAGGGAATTCTCTTCTTTCCACACGCGTCAGAATAAAGTTGGTTCCAAATTGGCGTCCTAATTTGAAAATCAATTCAAATGGCTTGGTGGGATCGAGCGGTGTTGATTTATCAAGGACCAAAAAATACGCCTTCGTCTTTTGAGGTGCGGTAGTTTGAGAGCTGTCAGGTTGTCGATTCAAACATCGTGGATCACCGGTCGCTGATGTGCAATTTAACAGCGTGGTTTGATCGGGATTTTCTGAGAGTGGTGCTATCGGTGGCTTTGTGACATAGCCAGGGACTTTTAAGCCTTTGTCATACGGTAGAAGAGTAGCTTTTAGAATGTTACCGTTTTGTTTGAGGATGAAAGGCAGATCGTCAGCCACTCTTAGCGCTAAATTATTTGCTGCGGTAAATGGGCCACTTTCAGTTACCAGTAACGCCTGAGCTTGTCGGCGGCTACTACTCAGATAACGCCATCCTTCGCTGTCAAGTAAATTTCGCCCTATCGACGGCAAACTGATTAATGCTGTGTTAAAAATTAATGCGGGTTCTTTAGGCTTAGTAGCAGCGAGTATATCGGCATCAGCGGAACGTGTATTAGCAAAAGCGCGCGCAAAATCTCCTCGCGTAAAGGTCGTTGTACTGACCATGCCGCGTGAAATCATCACCTCCCACGTGAGTGGCTTGTAGTGTTCACCAGAGGAACGTCGTCTGGAGGCACTGCCGGTATCGGTCATACCCAATTTACCCATGGCCACCATCGCAGCAGACACCACGATACTTTGATCGATAGCTTTTACAGAAACGGTGCCGTGATTGACGCCTTGCAAATCGGCTGATCGTTCATCTCTTACAGTGGGTGTCGTGTGATCATGCACCTGAATGGAATGCTGTAACGACAAATCGATATACTGCGACGCAAAATTGCCGAGTCGCGTAGTGCCGGTAGGGTTAGTGAAAAAAGGTTCTTTGTGATCGACTAGGCGAACATCCATGAAGCCGCCTGTCAAATCCATCGCGACCAACACGTCGAGTGGTTTGCCGCTGTAGCCGCGTATTGGCTTGAAATCAATTGACTCAAAAGCATAGCCCTTCAAATCAGGCT
>CAINAY010000174.1 GCA_903846425.1 uncultured Noviherbaspirillum sp. | reverse complement strand
AATCAATCACTTTAAATGCATGATGCATCCCATGCTAAAGCGCGAAGTGTGCGGTGCAGATGCTTCGGCGCGATTTGATCGCAGTGATTATGGCTTGAGCTATGGCGTGCCGCGCTTTGCTCCTGAAGTAAAACTACAAATTCAAGTGGAAGCAATTCGTGCAGATTAATTTTTTTAGTTATTGGATGTTCGCTGGTGCGCTTACATTATTTAGCGCGCTGGCATCAGCCCAAATTATTGATGGTCGCACTGGCAAAGAAATAGACGAATCTACACTAGTAGACATTTTAAAATCTGCTGATTTCGTTTTGCTGGGTGAATTACACGATAATAAATTTCATCATGAAGTGCGGGGAAGATTGATTGCCGACTTTGCTGATCTTGGTCGTGCCGTGGTCAGCGAACATTTGCCTGCACCAAATCAAGTGACTTTCCAGTCGACGACAAAAGCAGATTTAGAAGCGGCTGGTTTTGATACAGAAGGCTGGGATTGGCCGATCCACCAGTCGCTGTATGAGCCGATCAAGAATAAAGGACTTCGCGTTGTTGGCGGCAATCTCCCTAAAGAAGAAGCGCGCAGAATGTTTTTGCAGGGCGCTAGCAGCCTGCCCGAGCGGATGGCGAAAACCTATTCACAGTCGCGTCTAGATGAGGCAGCTGAGCGGAAACTGGATCATGATTTAGTTGAAGGGCATTGCGGCAAATTGCCCGAGAAATATTTGTTGAGAATGCGATTTGCTCAGCGTATGACCGATTTGTCGTTAGCGCACAATTTGTTAGATCGTCGGCCATCGCTACTAATCGCCGGTAATGGACATGTGCGGCGAGACTATGGCGTGCCACAAATTTTGGCTAGTGTTGCCCCCGAACGTAAAGTAGTTAGCGTTGGTTTCTTAGAGCGGGGCGGCGACCTTCAGGAGCTGCTAGAGTCCACATCGGGGCAATATGATTACATTTGGATTACTGAACGTGCCGAACGAAAAGACCCGTGTGAAAATTTCAAGCTTAAGTAAAACAAAAGTACGACAGCAGTAATACAACATTAATACACTATTTTTTTATAACAATAAATTACAAGAGGCCAGGCATGTTCAGATCTTTCTTTCTGTCCCGACATTGGGCACTGTGGGCTTGGCCTGGTGCAGTACTGATTTTTGGTGGAACGTGGTATCAAGTTCAAATTGATGTAAAAATCAACGACTGGTTCGGTGGTTTTTATGATGTCGTACAAAAAGCCTTAAGTAAGCCTGGTGCGGTATCAATTGAAGAATTTTTTGGTTTTTTACTCAGCTTTGGTGAATTAGCGGGAGTGTATGTACTCGTCGCAGTTTTGCTGGGTTTTTATACCAAGCATTGGGTATTTCGCTGGCGACAGTCGATGAATGATTTTTATATGGCGCATTGGGATAGCCTGCGTCATATAGAAGGCGCCAGTCAGCGTGTGCAGGAAGATACCAAGCGCTTCGCATCCATCATGGAAACCTTAGGGTCGAATATGATCGATTCGATCATGACCTTGATCGCCTTTTTACCCATATTGTGGACACTGTCTAAAAAAGTCAGCGAAGTGCCGGTGTTTGGTCAGGTGGAGCATGCGCTTGTGTATGTGGCGATCTTATTCGCTCTGCTGGGAACCGTGGCACTAGCATTAATTGGTATAAAACTGCCAGGCCTCGAATATAACAACCAGCGTGTTGAGGCAGCCTATCGCAAAGAATTGGTCCACGCGGAAGATGATAATAACCGCGGCAGCCCGCCAGTAGTTAGAGATTTGTTCAATCAGGTTCGCGATAACTACTTCCGACTATTTTTTCACTACATGTATTTTGATATCGCCAAGTTTTCGTATCTGCAATTTGGTGTGCTTGTACCCTACATTGCGCTGGGTCCAACGGTGGTGGCAGGTGCGATTACGCTGGGCGCTATGCAGCAGATTGTCCGCGCATTTGGTCGTGTTGAAATGTCGTTTCAGTTTTTAGTGCGTAGTTGGGGAACAATCGTTGAGCTGATTTCGGTTTATAAACGTCTGCGTGCCTTTGAAGCGCAGGTTGCCATTATTGAGGCATCAGCGCGCACTAACCCTGCTGATAAAACCACTACAAACTAAGCCTTCTTTAACTCGCCCGAGCCGTAAGTCGCAGGTTCGGGCGCAGCCTTTTACTGTTGTGTAGTGAGTAGCTTCTTCTCTATAACAATCAGCCGTTAGCCTTATTCTCTTAGCAAAAATAAAAGTTAATGTGCTTTGAAAAAGTTAGCACATTCGTTCTATTTTATAGATGTGTATTCGTTATCCTGACCCAAAAAGTGAAATGTTTTTGCAGATGCACTTAGCAATTGCATGAGACTTTATAGGGTATATCAGCGCATTATTCTTTTTCTCGCATCCTATATTTCGCGCTGCACCATAGATTATCGAGTTGTGGCATGGGTAAATCACTAACGACAAAACGTAAATTTAACGTTTTAATGGTTTCTTTCTTTAAGAAAACTAGACCATAATCAGCGAGAGATAAGGTGTTGTGTTTTCCAATATGACAAGTCAAAAAAGGCAATATAAAAATTAGATCTATAAAATAAAAGTCTGAATAAGACAGACTGCCATAACAAAAGTGTTCATGGGAGACGAGATGCACGCGGAGCAGAGGCACCACATTGAGACAGTGATGCAAGTGGCTGAGCAGGCTAAGCAAACGCCATCAGCCTTGCTGCATGACGAAATAATCCGTGATTCGTGGATGCGTTGCGTTCATGAGCACAAACTCGATCCTACGCGCATGCAAGAAGCGGTCATCTTGCCCCAGCAGCAAATTCGGGAGCGCCAGGATCAGATTGAAGAATTTCTCCATATTGCGCGTCATGGCCTCGAAACTCTTTATCACCAAGTCGCTGGTTTGGGTTATGTGGTTTTGCTCACCGATGCGCGCGGCGTAACGGTCGATTTCATTGGCGATTTACAACTCGATCCCAGTCTTAAAAAAGCAGGCCTCTATCTAGGATCCGATTGGAGCGAAATTAATGCAGGTACCTGTGGCGTGGGTACGTGTATCAGTACCGGTCAGGCGTTGACAGTGCATCAGGGCGACCATTTCGATGCTACCCATATTCCACTGACCTGCACAGCCGCACCGATTTACGATGCGATGGGCCAAATGAAAGCTGTGCTAGATATCTCAGCGCTCACATCACCAGGACAAAAAGAAAGTCAGCATCTAGCATTACAAATGGTGCGCATGTATTCGCATCAGATTGAGAATGCTTATTTCCTTCATCGCTTCCGTCATGAGTGGATACTTAGGTTGTCTACTGCACCTGAATTTTTAGAGGTGAGTCCAGAATACCTAATCGCCATTGATGGATCAGGCACGATCATTGGCCATAATCGTCGCGCGCAGTTGGTCTTTGGTGAAGCGCTGCAGGAGTTGATTGGTCGTCGCATCGATTCACTTCTGAATGTGTCGACCGACGATCTTCATCGGTTTGTTGCTGTGCAGCCGGTTGATCGTCGAGCTTTGATGATCAGCAGGACACAAAAATTAGTATTTTTATCGGCACTAGCACCGGCACGCTCACTGTTGGAGGCGGCGCGAGCACGCATTGAGCCTCCAACACCAGAGCCATTAGCTGCGCTCTCTGGCGGTGATCCGTTATTAGATCGTCAGATTTCGCGTGCAGCACGTTTGATCAATTCGCCGATTAGTATTTTGGTGACTGGCGAGACAGGTAGCGGCAAAGAATACTTTGCCAAAGCGCTGCATCAAAGTAGTGAACGACGTAACGGCCCCTTTGTACCGGTGAACTGTGCAGCAATCCCAGACACATTGATCGAAAGTGAATTATTTGGCTATGCGCCAGGAAGTTTTTCTGGCGCGTCACCCAAGGGTAAGCGTGGCTTAATACAAGAAGCTGATGGCGGCACGCTATTCTTAGATGAGATAGGCGACATGCCTAAGCCATTGCAAGCGCGTTTGCTCCGAGTGCTGTCAGAAAAAGAAGTTTTGCCAGTGGGTGCTACGCGTGCAGTTGAAGTCAATATTCGCGTTGTCGCAGCGACGCACTGCGCGCTTGAGTCGCTGGTGCGAGAGGGTGCATTTCGAGATGATTTGTATTACCGATTAAGTGGTGCGCACTTTAGCTTGCCGCCCGTACGTGAGCGCAAAGATGTATCGTGGATTATTGATCGTGTACTCGCGTTGCATGGCCGTAAATCTTCCGATCAGCTTGCGCCAACGTTAGATGATGAATCGAGAGCTGCATTACTAGCTCACAGTTGGCCGGGTAACTTGCGTGAGATACGCAATGTGATTGAATTTGCCTCAGCGGTTTGTCGTGACAATGAAATTACCTTAATTGATTTGCCTGAGTATCTAAGCGTACTTCCCAATGACGTTCCCTCAGCGGGTACTTCTTTTCATGATCTGTCATTGAATAGTATTGAGGCGAGTGAGTTAATCGCGCAGCTTCGCGCAGCACGATGGAATGTGACCGCTGCTGCCAATGCAATGGGTATTTCTCGTATGACGCTGTACCGTCGTATGAAGCGGTATGGCATAGAACACCCGCAGTAAATTTTGTAATTCTTTTTTAAGAGGTTTACTAGGGGTGTGACATCTGTAACAGGCTCACCTGTGACAAATGTCTATCCTGAGTATGCGGTAAACAGAATTTTTTCTGTGCGCCGCAACATTGAAATATGAAAAAGTATTCTGATTCAAGTGCTTGCACGATGAATCCGGATGTTGTTGTAGGAGTGGTGTCGTTGGCACGTGAATTGCAACATAGATTGCAGTTCGACCTTTAAGGGCGGACTGCCGTCAGGCAGCAGCAGTACAACCCCGGCAAAAAAAGTCGTCCAGTTCTTACGAGCTGGAACGTTCAAAAATATAGGAGACAAAAATGACAGATAAGCAAAGGCCATTTGGTGTTTCGATGACGGATAGGGAGTTTGCAGAATGTATGCCTGCAGACGAGTCCGCATTCCGCTCGCCGATCCCGACGCAGATGGTGTCGAACGGTGAATACAATCCGCTGCCTCAGACAGAAAATCAACGTAAGGTTGAATTCCTGATCAAGGAAATGGCGGACAAAGAAGCTAAACGCCACAACATGACGCGTCGTCAGTTCCTGGCAACCTCAGCAGGTATGGCCACAGCGTTTGTCGCCATGAACCAGGTCTACGGTAATGTCTTTGAAGTTGATGAGGCAGAAGCCAAAAACTTGGACGCAGCCGGCGATCGTAAAGCTAAGTACAAAGGCCAGTTCATTTTTGATGATCAGACACACTTCATTCGAGATGATTTCAAAGAGGAAGGTCTGACCGGACTGACCAAGTGGGCCGAAGGTGCGGGCGTTAACCCGAACATCAACAACATCCCAACTAATTTGTCCCGCTATAAGATGGACAATTACCTCAAGGAGATCTTCCTTGATTCGGACACATCGGTAGCGTTGCTCTCCGGCGCGCCATTTGATGATCCTAACTGGTGGCTGCTGTCCAACGATGCGATTCAAAATGCCTGCCGCGCTGTTAACAAGATGGCGGGTAGCGTTCGTATGTTGGGTCACTCCATCATCACACCAAAATATCCAAACTGGATGGATGAAGTAGATCGTGCGATCGAAGAGCTCAAGCCAGTTTCTTGGAAGGCTTACACCATCGGTGATCCATTCGGTCCATCAAAGTACGCATGGCGTCTCGATGATGAGAAGCTGATGTATCCGTTCTATGAGAAGGCAATCAAAGCGGGTATCAACACCATTTGTATCCACAAAGGTTTGATGCCGCGTGACTATGAGAAGGCCTTTGCTGGTACGTGGGAGAACGCGACCGTTAATGACCTTGGTCAGGCAGCCAAAGATTGGCCGAAGATGAACTTTGTGATTTATCACTCTGCGTTGCGTCCTTGGCTGGCAGATCCACCGGATATGGAAATGAGTCAGTTCGAGAAGAACGGCTACATCCAGTGGTCAACCGATCTGGCGCGTATTCCAGAGAAATTCGGCGTAAACAACGTTTACGGTGAAATAGGTTCTTCGTTCGCATCAACGGCTGTTACCAATCCTAAGTTCTGTTCGGCCTTTATTGGTCAGATGGTTAATTTGATGGGTCCAGATCGTGTTGTTTGGGGAACTGACTCCGTCTGGTACGGCTCGCCACAGTGGCAGATCGAAGCGATGCGTCGCTTAGAGATCCCTGAGAGCATCATGAAGAGCCAGGGCTGGAAGATCCCTATGGGTGATGGTCGTGGTTCCGTCAAGAACAAGATCTTCGGTCTCAATTCGGCTAAGCTGTATAAGCTTGATGCGCAGAAGATGGCAGCGGACGCAATGACCAAGCCATTCGATAACGACATGATCGCGAAGATGAAGGCTGAGTACCTAGCTATGGGTGGCGAGCGTAGTAATGCAGCTTATGGCTATATTGCAAAAGAAGGTCGCACGTTTGGCTAAACCTGATTCCAGGTAGCCTCAAGTAGGCGGATGCCGCGCAAGTGGTGTCCGCCTCCATAAGAAAAATTATTTGCACGTCATGAAGGAGGGTTCACGATGAAATCTCTGAAGCTTGCCCCGTTATTGGCAGCCTTGTTGATGATGACAGGAACAGTAGCTTTTGCCGATCACCACGGCGAGAAAAAAACGCGAGTCGGCACCTGTGCCGATGCTAAGAAACAGCAAGATTATTTCTGCGATATGAAAAATGCCGCGACCGATTCTATGGTTGCACTTGGTACTGCATGCAGAAATGCAAAGATCAATGTCAAGGAAGCATGTGAGGGGATTGTTGAAGAAGATCCAACTTACAAGTCGTGCAAGATGGAGCAAAAGTGCTGAGTTGGTAAAACGGCTTGGGAAATGTAATCCAATTACTATGTTTTTTTGACGTGAACAAGGTAGTCATTTGTCTCTAGTTAGTTTGCCGGCAGCTTAGCGCTGCCGGCTTTTTTATTTCTAGTCTTATACTATGCACTGAAGCTATCTTTATGTAGTAAAGATCTGTTGGCGAAAGGTTGAAAAACCTGAAAATCACTATGAAAATTATAAAAATGAGTCCTAAATTTCTAACGACGTTTTCTTTGGTTTTGCTTGTTTCTGCGGGGTCTTTTCTGCCAACTGTCCATGCTGAGGATCGCGCCGCTGGTAGTGTGTTCGTCGATTGTCCGGAATGCCCAGAGATGGTTGTTATTCCAACTGGTGAGTTTGTGCAGGGGTCAGACAAAGTCGAGAGCGGACATTTAGATGAGAAGCCGCAGCACACGGTCAAGATAGCGCGACCCTTCGCTGTTTCAAAATACGAAACTACTTTTGCGCAATGGGATTTGTGTGTTGCGGAGGGTAAGTGTCCGAGAGCTGATGATGCTGGCTTTGGACGCGGTAAATTCCCCGCTGTGAATATCTCTTGGGCTGAGGCTAAGGCCTTTACAGTCTGGCTTTCGGCAAAAACGGGTAAGAGTTATCGTTTGCTGAGCGAATCTGAATTTGAATATGCTGCACGTGGAGGTTTACAAACCGCGTGGTTCTGGGGTGGGAATGAAAATAAGTTGAAGACCTGTGAGTTTGCCAACTTGCATGATGAAACGGGCAAGAAAGCGCATCCGAATTATGTGTGGTCGCACGTGCTCTGCGATGATGGCGCTGCTGAAAATGCTGAGGTAGGTAAATACAAACCCAATCCATTTGGTTTGCACGATATGTTGGGCAATGTGCGTGAGTGGGTAGATGACTGTCATCAAGCCGGTTATGCCGGCGCACCAAACGATGGTTCAACACGTAGGCACGAAGGCCAATGTGAAAAACGCGTGGTCAGGGGCGGTGGTTGGTTAGATGGTCCATCGACAGCGCGCGCTGCTTATAGGTATTCTGAGCTGGAAGGTATGCGAAATTTTCAGACGAGTTTCAGGGTTGCGCGTGATCTTTGATTAAACTCAGTATTGGTAATACAAGGAGACCCTATGCGACGTTTTACTGAGGCTTTTCGACGATTGCGTAATCCAGTCGCAAGACGTGCGTCAGTGGTGATTCTGGCAGCGGCGGCAGTAGCTGTTGCGGGAACCGCATCGACCCAAATAATTCGCTCAACTGAAAAGCCGATCGATCCTTCGATGGTTTATATGCAGCCGATCAAAGGCCTCAGTCATTCGCAGCTCCAAAAATTTCAGGCGGGTGAGAAACAGTTCAAAAATCCGTGGGTCGTGTTTCCACTGTTGGGTGGTGACTGGGGTCTTGGGCCCACTTTTTTAGCGGCTTCTTGTATTGGTTGTCATGTGCAGGCTGGCCGTGGCCGTACCTTTGATAATCCGAATGTCATCGCATTCCAGCAATTACTTCGTTTGTCGATACCCGGCGAGGGCTCGGATGGCGGGCCGAATCCTCATCCGAATTATGGCGATCAGTTGCAAGTATTCGGCGTCAACGTCGGGCTAAAGGAAAATCTAAAACCCGGTGAGGCGGAGCTTTATATCGACTGGATAGCTGAGACTGTCACGTTGTCGGATGGTGAAAAAGTTGAATTGCGTAAGCCAAAAATACGCATTGAAAAACCAAATTTTGGAGCTATCGATGAATCGGTAATGACCTCGCTGCGCAATACGCAGGTTGTGTTTGGCATGGGTTATTTAGAGGCGGTAACAGAAGAAGACATACTCGCACTAGCAAAACTTCAGCAGTCGCAAGGTTTGAACGGTCGTCCGAATTATGTGCGCGATGATATTAACAAGCGCGTTGCCTTAGGTCGTTTTGGTTGGAAAGCAAATCAGCCTAACGTACGCCAGCAGATTGTCGCTGCATTTCATGGCGATATGGGTGTCACGTCATCGTTGTATATTGAAGAAAACTGTCCCCCTATACAAAAAGAGTGTCGTGCTATGCCACCCGGTAATCGTCCTGAGTTATTGGACTATGCATGGGACCATCTGACATTTTGGCAAGTGGCGCTTGATGCGCCAGCACCACGAAATCAAGAGAGTGAGAACGTTAAACGCGGCGGAAAATTATTTGACCAAGCGCGTTGTGCTCAATGTCATGTGCCTGAATTACGCACCGGAGAATATCCATTATTACCTGCGCTTTCAAAACGTACCTTCCGTCCTTTCACCGATCTGTTGTTACACGATATGGGTCCAGGATTGGCAGATGGTCGTCCGGATTTTAAAGCCGGTCCGCGTGATTGGCGCACAGCTCCGCTCTGGGGCATTGGTGTATCTGAACAAGTTAACGGTAGTACTCATCTTTTGCACGATGGACGTGCGCGCAATGTGCTTGAGGCGATACTCTGGCACGGCGGTGAGGCTAAAGCATCGCGCGATATATTTGCAGGCTTGAGTAAAGCAGAGCGTGATGATCTGATCGCCTTTGTGAATTCGCTCTAATTCAAATGGCGCTGATCCCATGACGCGCCCACAACAAATTCGCTATTTTTTGCTGGCGTTTTTTTTGTATCTATTTTTTCGTCATTGGTTGGGCCCTAAATTAAATCTTGAGGGATGGACGCTGACGATAAGCGCCTATGCGTTTGCCGTGGTGATTGCGACTGTGTACTTATATTGGATACTTAAACGCGCTGCGGGTCACTCAGAAGAAAAGGATGCGTAATGATGAATAGGACCTTAGTAGCACTTATATTGACTTTAATCGCTGCAAGCGCGCATGCAGAGTGGATACTGTATGGCGATAACGGTAAGGCTGAATTTTATTATGACGATAAAACGATTGTTACTAATGGAATTTATGTCACTGTTTGGGAAATGCTGAATTATAGTTTTCCGCTTAATGGCGTATTGTCTAATCGATCGCATAAAGAGTACGATTGCAAAGCAGCTCAGTTTCGTAATTTGCAAGGTGAGTTTTTTAATGCGCCCTATTTGAAGGGCGAAAAAGTAAGTAGTAATATGGACCCGGAAAATAATTGGCGACCCGTTATCGAAGGCACACAGAATCAGCATCTTATGCAGTTTGTGTGTGGGAAACGTAGCTAATTTTAGCGAGACTCCTCGTAGTAAAACCAAGGAGTAATCAGTGATTGCCGTCTTGGAAGCTCACCGTGCTGGCTTATTCGCACGCGTTCATTGGCTGCCTAATCTCATTGCAGGGCTAGTTGTAAGTATCGTTGCTTTGCCATTGGCAATGGCATTTGCGATTGCTTCAGGTGCGCGTCCCGAACAAGGTATTTATACCGCAATCATTGGTGGAGGTTTGATTTCCATTTTCGGTGGCAGTCGATTACAAATCGCTGGGCCGACCGGTGCGTTCATCGCCATATTGGCAGGTATCACCGCCAAATACGGTATCGCCGGTTTGCAGGTGGCAACGCTGATGTCCGGTGTCATGCTGCTGTTAATGGGCTTGGCGCGTATGGGTGGTGTGATTAAATTTATACCCGCGCCGGTTGTTGTAGGATTTACCGCTGGCATAGGCGTCATCATTTTTGTTGGGCAGTGGAGTGAATTTTTTGGATTACCCAAACCCGTCGGTGAGCATTTTCATGAAAAGCTCTGGCATCTGCTGCAGTCACTACCGAATACGCATTTATCCACGCTGAGTTTCGCGCTACTCGGTTTGCTATTGGTTTTATTGACACCTAAAATCAAATTCTTAGCTCGTGTGCCTGGACCACTAGTCGCCATGATTGTGGTCACGCTGTTGCAGATGATTTTGCACATGCCGGGTGTAGCCACTATAGGGTCGGCATTTGGTGGAATACCTACAGGCCTACCTACATTTGTCGTACCTGAAATGTCAGTGCCACAAATTATCACGCTGATTGGACCCGCATTTACGATCGCAATGCTGGGTGCTATCGAAGCCTTACTTTCCGCGGTTGTTGCTGATGGCATGTCCGGTACCAAGCATGATTCAAATCAGGAATTAATCGGTCAGGGATTAGCTAATATCGCCGTCCCTTTTTTTGGTGGGTTTGCTGCCACGGGTGCGATAGCACGTACTGCAACGAATATCCGTAATGGTGCGACTAGTCCACTAGCGGGCATCATGCATGCCATCACATTGATCGCTGTGCTGCTGTTTTTAGCGCCGCTTGCATCCGATATTCCACTTGCTGTGTTGGCAGCGATTTTATTTGTGGTGGCGTGGAATATGAGCGAGGTAAAACATTTTGCTCATTTACTTAAAACAGCGCCGATTGCTGATCGCTTAATTTTACTCATTACCTTTGTGTTGACCGTCTTTGCTGATCTGGTGGTGGCAGTTAATGTGGGCATGATTTTGGCGATACTTCACTTTCTTCGCCGTATGTCGGATGCCGTTGAAACACTTCCCGTCGATGAAACTGAACTTCATACTGAACTGGCGCGGCATGGTATCCAACATTTGCCTCCCGATTTATTGGTTTATGAAATTGCAGGGCCTATGTTTTTTGGAGCGGTAGAAAATTTTGAGCGAGCCTTAGTTCAAACACAGGCTGATCCAAAAACCTTAATCATTCGTTTGCGTCGTGTGCCGTTCATGGATATCACAGGCATACAGGTTTTGGAAGAAGTGATGCAGAAGTTACGACTTCGTGGCATTCGTGTCATGCTGTGTGAAGCAAATGAGCGTGTACTCGCTAAACTTCAGCGAGCAGGTGTGATTAATGAAGGTTCTGCGGGAGATTACGTCGATCATTTAATTGAAGCGATAAAAAAAGTGATGCCTCTATCCTGAAGCTGCGCTAAACATTACGTAAGAAACAAAAATGCCCGAATGCTTGCGCAAACGGGCTTTTTTGTCGAATCGACTTTT
>CAINAY010000173.1 GCA_903846425.1 uncultured Noviherbaspirillum sp. | reverse complement strand
TGGCAGGACGTATGTCGGGAAAAGCCTTAGTTGGTCGGCGACTGGAAATACAATCACAGTTAGCAGCTAAAACCAGTACGGGAATACGCGTGCGCTATCAAGTTATTGAAGGTAGCACCGTCATTATTGCGGATGGCGTTGCAGAATTTAGCGCGTAAGTTTTTTGCTGGCTTGGTTTATTTATTTATTCAGTTCCAGATAGCTTTCAAAAATTGCCGCATGTACTTGCGCATTTTCTGCATCGTTCGGCCACACTTGCGATGCTTCAAAACGCACATCATACGTAGGCTCGTCTTCCGCACTCATGTCATGCCCATGTGCATCTGGAAAAGGGTAGTTGGGTGATTTGCTAATCACCACACCGCATTTACCACGTAGGTAGCCGGGCATGCGCATATGGCCGGGTACATGTTCATCGCGAACACGCACTTGATCACCCGGTAAAAATGATTGACGCTGTGGGTGATTGCTGCGCCCAGGTGCAGCTGGAAGCGCCAGCGGATAACTACCCTGAGCGAGTTGCTCTAATTGCTCGCGTGTGACCAAACCTTTTTCTACACACAGTGACGCCAAAGCCGTCAGCGAGCGTTCATAGTAACTCGCGCTCAAATAATGACGCGGCTCCATGCGTTCAATCGCATGACGGTATTCATCCATATTGAAGACACCGCATTTCACTGCCAAGCTATACAAAGCGTTGGCTCGGATTTCCCAATCATCGTGAAAAACTGCAGCGTTTTTGCTGTGACGTACAGGGCCGAATCCCTCTTTACCGCCCAGATCATGCATGCCATCCATGGCGTTTCCTTTACAAGCGGGCCACGCCTATGAGCGCGTCCTTGTTGACCAATGCAGCTAATTGTTCTGTCGTTAAACCTTCCGTACCCGCTGGACGCTCTGGCAAGACCATGTAGCGTGTATCGGCGGTGGTGTCCCATACGCGTATTTGCATGTGTTGCGGTAAGTCGAGACCCATTTCTTTGAGCACTGTGCGTGATTCACGTACGACGCGCGCTCGGTATTCCAAATCTTTGTACCAGTCCGGCGGTAAACCAATGATGGTGAAAGCGGTGCATGAACATAGCGTGCAGCAAATCACGTTATGGATATCTGCTGTATTTTCCAGCACAACAAAATGCCGGTGGTGCGGCGGCATACTTAAACCCACCTCGTGAATAGCTGCCGTACCATTGCTCAGCAATCGCTGTTTGAATTCGGGATCAGACCAGGCACGCGCTACCAGCCGTGCGCCGTTCTCAGGTACCCAATGCTCATTTGCTAAGTCATGAAAGGTATCGATGAATTTTTCGGGCTCCATACCGTGCTGTTCTAGTACGGTTTGTATGGAGTCCAGTCGTTGTTCTATGCTGGCGATGGCGTGTGGCTTTGCATTCATGGGTGGCTCACTAGAGAAGTCTTGGGTTTATGTTAACACCCTTTGTTTGGCGATTATTGGTTTGGACTTTACCAGTTGGCATTAACAATGAGCGGTCATAGCCAATGATTGAGGGCTGGCGAGCGTTATGGCATGCTGTTTTACAGCCGTTAATGAACGATGATACAAGCTACAAATTAATCGACAAAACTGCAGGGAATAAACATGTCAAAAGAATACAAGCAAATTACCAAAGATATCTCGAGCTCGCTGGTAAAGTTGCGAGCTGAGGCTCCGGAAATGATGAAGGGGTTTAGCGACTTGGCCGCGGCTGCGACAAAAGCAGGCGCGCTGGATAAAAAAACCAAAGAATTGATTGCACTCGCCTTAGGCGTCGCCGCTCGTTGCGACGGCTGCTTAGGATTTCACACGCAAACTTTAGTCAAGCTCGGAGCCACCAAACAAGAAGTTATAGAAACCTTGGGTATGGCCATTTACATGGGAGGCGGGCCATCACTGATGTATGCGGCAGATGCGCTGACAGCGTTTGAACAAGCCCAGATTTGATAGGTTTTTTAACGATCTTGTAATTCAAAATTTGGATAATCTTCCGATTTAGAGGATATGGACTACTATCAGCTTGGCGCCTTGATTTACATGAGTATTTTTTGGCAAGACATTTAAAAACTAGGTAACACAATCAACAATGAGTTCTCCTTACAGAGTATCCGCCGTATTTAGGTTCTGTTATCGCAATAATCTTAATAATATTGGAATTGACCAAAAATTATTGAGTGTGTCCGGCGAGAGCGAGGAGTACGTGATTGCAGCATTAGCAGTGGCTTTTCCCGAGCGAGATTGTTTTTCTATTGTGTCCTTAAGCTGGAAATAATGTTTAAACTTAGGGTTGCCGTTTGTCGCATCTGGTACTGCTTCACCTAATATCTTTGAATCACGAGCATAAAACATCATAGTCGGCAGAGCGAATGAGTCATGACTAAAATTTTAAATAAATTTAGAGACTTGGCGACCACCTTTAGGCGTGGGATGCGTTATGTGTTTGGCGCGCGTGATAAGTATGTAGGTGATTACCGCTATGGCCAATATCACGGGCAGGGATCAATGACCTACGTTGATGGTGATCGCTATGTCGGCGAATATGTAGAAGGTAATCGGCACCGGCAGGGCATGTATAGCTTTGCGAATGGCGATAAGTACGTCGGTGAATATAAAAACGGTACTCGGCACGGTAAAGGTATGTATACCTCGCCCAGCGGTATCTCCTATGTCGGTGAGTTCATCAATGGTGTGCAGGATGGATACGGCATGCACGCGTTGGCTGATGGTACGCGCTATGTAGGGCAATTCAAAGATGGCCTGCCTTTCGGTCAGGGCACCCAATTATGGATAAATGGGAATGCCTACACAGGCGACTTCAGAGCTGGCAAGCGATACGGCATTGGACGATTTACCTGGCCCGACGGTACCTACTACATTGGTGAGTATAAAAACGATAAGCGGCAGGGCGAAGGAACAGAAATTCATATTGATGGTGATGTCTACGTGGGTCATTGGCATGACGATCAAAAGCATGGATACGGAACCTATACCTGGGCAGATCAGGATCAGTACATAGGCTATTGGAAGGCGGATCAATTTCATGGCCACGGCATTTACATCAATGCCGATGGAACGCGCCAAGAAGGCATTTGGGAAAATGATGAGTTCGTCAAAGAAATCCGATCGACGTCGCGAGCACAGCATTTGCAGTTAGTACAAAATGTGGCGAACGGAGGATGACGTTATTGTTCAGATGTAGTTTGTAGATGAACTTACAGTGGTTTTTTAAACCGTAACAACTCTAAAAATTTCTATCCCTTGTAGGTGGAAATTTCTATAATCAGAAAAATTAAAATA
>CAINAY010000172.1 GCA_903846425.1 uncultured Noviherbaspirillum sp. | reverse complement strand
CCGCTTTTCATGCGGAGATTATGGGCTGGATTCTCCGCATTTGCAATATATTCTCCGCAAAAAATGCGGCGTTTGTTGATGTTATTCGCAGGCTGCGAGATTTGCTCGAGTGATCTGGGTAGGCCGCTGACCTCTGGGTGCCTAGCGATATTGATTCGCTGCTTTGAATTAGGCTGTGATTGCTAGCAATTCTCTGGCGAGTTCTACCGCACTGGCTGCATCAGCAGCAAAGGCATCAGCACCAAAGCGATTGCTAAGATCAGTGCGCCCATGAATGGCTGGTCCACCGATCATCACGAACACCGATGGATTGTGGGATGCTTTGCGAATGCGACCTATCAAACCAGACAGGTCGTCCAGTTCTGCATCACTGCCTATCGATAGGCCGATGACGTCAAACCATTCATCTGCAATGGTGGTCAATAAATCGGATTCAGCGGAGCCTAGTTCCAACCAGACTTGCCATCCTTCCTTGCGGAAGAATTCGGACACCATCAATACACCCAGAGTATGTTGAGAGCCGGGGATAGGAGCAAATAAAGCTTTTTCTCCACGAGCGCCAAACGCGCGCTTTTCATTAAACGAGTTACCAAGCTTGCGCGTGATAGTTTGTATCTGCACCAAGCCAATCGTGACTTGAATGAAGTTGCAGACGTCTTCCTCCCATAGCGAGCCTAAATGTCTGGCGGCAGGTGCGAATAGATTGAGGTACACGCTCTCGGCACTTTTGCCGTTATTAAGAATATCCTGAACACATGCTTCTGCTTTGCTTAAATCAGGATTAAGGCAGAGCAGAGCAAAGTCATAGACTTCCTCTACATTCGGGATGTATTCGCTCATTCCGCCTCCGCTCGCATAGCGCGACTCTTTATCTTTGGATGCGACCAAGCTTGGAATGATTTCCGACTCAAGGATTTCCAATAGGGTGTCTTTGCCATAAAGGGGATCATTGATTGCCGACGAGGACGTTTGTTGCGAAGTTTGTAATTTCGAATTCCCTTTAGTGGGCCATGAGCTCAATTGCTCAACAAGAAATTTAGATTTCTTAAAAATCCCTAGATCCCAGTTCACGTCCTGTCTCCCCCGGTTCGTTTCGACCGGTTTCGTTCTATTTAACGAAATCTCTTTGGATTTCGTGTCTCACTTCCTCTGGTGCTGCGGGTAAGGCCATCAGGCCAAGATTCGACTATCAACATACGAAAAAATCAGTTGCGGTATCCCATTGATTTTATTAATAAATAAAAAATAAGTCGGCGATCGAACTGAAACGATCTTAGTGTACGTTTTATCTGACGTCAAGATTTCTTGACACTTGTAAGGATACCCATTAGTTTAGAGGCTGAACGCAAATTCCCTGTGGAGTGCGCGTGCGTGTTGTTACTGGGTTGCTTGATTGAGTAGTCAAAAAAATAACTGTGTAAGCAGCCATTCAAGCAATCTGTCTTCACAAAAAATAGAGGCCTGACTAATGTTCAAGCAAAGTTCTGCTGGAAAAATGCGTACCGAGCTACCGAGCGCTCGCGTCGTTATTGTGACTATGGATAGTCACTTGGCGAGTGCGACTATCCGTGCTCAAAGCGCTTTGTCTCGGACTTTTCCCGGATTGAAGTTGACGGTGCATGCCGCCTCTGAATGGGGCAATAGCCCAACAGCACTTGAGCGCTGTATTCAAGATATAGAGCAAGGCGATATCGTGATTGCTTCGATGTTGTTCCTTGAAGAGCACTTTCTGCCAGTGTTGCCGGCACTTACTGCGAGACGCGATCACTGCGATGCCATGGTTTGCACCATGTCCGCTGGTGAAGTCATGAAACTGACTCGCATGGGTAAGTTCACTATGGATGGCAAAGTTAGCGGCCCAATGGCATTGCTAAAGCGGCTGCGCGGAAATACCAAACCCGGTGAGGCTAAAAAGCCCGGTATGGCGGGTGCTAAGCAAATGAAAATTGTGCGTCAGTTGCCCAAACTTTTACGTTTTATTCCGGGTACAGCGCAGGATCTGCGGATTTATTTTTTGGTACTTCAGTATTGGCTTGCAGGCTCTGAAGAAAACATCACCAGCATGATAGGTATGCTGTTGGATAACTACGCGGATGGCCCACGTCGTAGTTTGCGTGGCATCTACAAAATTCAACCACCCGTGGAATATCCGGAAGTGGGTATTTACCACCAGAACATGAAGGGCAATGCTCAAAGCAAGGGCATGTCTGAGTTAAT
>CAINAY010000171.1 GCA_903846425.1 uncultured Noviherbaspirillum sp. | reverse complement strand
TACAAAGGCCCTTGTTGATCAAAGGCGAGCCGGGAACCGGTAAGACTATGCTGGCCGAGGAAGTCGCCGCTGCGCTAAAGATGCCACTTTTGCAATGGCATATCAAATCGACCACCAAAGCCCAACAAGGTCTGTATGAATATGACGCAGTTTCGCGCTTGCGCGACTCACAGCTGGGTGACGAGCGCGTCAAAGATATTCATAACTATATTGTTCGAGGCGTGCTTTGGCAGGCGTTTACCGCTGACGAGCCCGTGGTTCTGTTGATTGATGAAATCGATAAAGCCGATATCGAATTTCCCAACGACTTACTGCGTGAACTCGACCGTATGGAGTTCTATGTGTATGAAACGCGCGAAATGGTGCGCGCAAAACATCGTCCTCTGGTGATCATCACATCGAATAATGAAAAAGAATTACCGGATGCTTTCCTGCGTCGATGCTTCTTTCACTACATAAAATTCCCTGAAAAAGAGACGATGCAGCAAATCGTCGATGTACATTTCCCGAATTTGAAAAAAAACCTGCTGGCGCAAGCCATGCAGACGTTTTATGACGTGCGCGATATTCCCGGCTTAAAGAAAAAACCATCAACATCTGAACTACTCGACTGGTTAAAGCTTTTACTGGCAGAAGACATTCCCCCAGAAGCTCTACGCAGTCAGGACCAAAAAGCGATTGTTCCGCCTTTGCACGGAGCGCTTTTGAAAAATGAACAAGACGTGCATTTATTTGAGCGTCTGGTTTTCATGTCACGCAACAACCGCTAATCACTACCGGTTGATACAACAATGCTGATCGACTTTTTTTTCACGCTCAAAAGCGCGAAGATTCCCGTCTCGATCAAGGAATTTCTGGTGCTGCTGGAAGCCTTAGATCGTCAAGTGATTACAGCGTCACTGGATGATTTCTATTACCTCTCGCGCACCACCTTGGTTAAGGACGAAGCTCATTTTGATAAATTCGACCAGGCATTTGGTAGCTATTTCCATGGCGTTGATACTCTGTTTGAAAAAAATCCAGAGATTCCCCTAGACTGGTTGATGAAACGTCTGCAACGCGAATTAACGCCTGAGCAAAAAGCGCAATTGGAAAAATTTGGCTATGACAAGCTGATGGACCGATTGAAGGAACTGTTAGACGAGCAAAAAGCGCGTCACGAAGGCGGCAATAAATGGATAGGTACCGGTGGTACTTCACCCTTTGGTAATGGCGGACAAAACCCCGAAGGCATACGCATCGGTGGTGAAGGCGGTAATCGCAGCGCAGTCAAAGTATGGGAGTCACGCACCTATCGTGATTACGACAGTGAGCGAGAATTAGGTACGCGCAATATCAAAGTCGCGCTGCGTCGACTACGCAAATTCGCGCGCGAAGGTGCTCAAGACGAATTGGCTTTAGACGACACTATCCGCGCCACTGCCAATAATGCGGGCTGGTTAGATCTGGTGATGCAACCCGAGCGAAAAAATAAGGTCAAAGTACTGATGCTGATGGATGTGGGCGGCAGCATGGATGATCACATTGCCCGCGTTGAGGAATTATTTTCAGCCGCAAAGACAGAATTCAAGCATATGGAATTCTTCTATTTTCATAACTGCTTGTATGAAACGCTGTGGAAAAACAATCGGCGCCGTCATGCGGAACGCTTTGCGAGCTGGGATGTTCTGCGTAAGTACCCTGCCGATACCAAATTGATTTTTGTCGGCGATGCCACCATGAGCCCGTATGAAATCGTGCAAGCGGGCGGCTCAGTCGAGTACCACAATGAAGAAGCTGGCGCCGTTTGGCTGCAGCGCTTCGCGCATCAGTTTCCAAAATTTGTCTGGCTCAATCCAGAACCTGAAGGGCTATGGCAATATCGCCAATCAATCACCATCATCAAACAGATTATGGGCCAGCGCATGTACCCCATCACCATGGAAGGCTTGGAGCGGGCCATGCAAATGCTTTCCAAATGATGCCAGTTCATACATGCTGTCTTACCCCTAGCCGCTGGCTAACACAAAAATTTTTAGCTTAATTCAAACCGAACGAGGAATAAGCCCGAAAAATTCATTAGAATGCCGGGGATTTTTTACGTTTGGCACTCACGTCAATCACACTCACTTTTAGTCTACGCATGGCAAGCAAAAAACCTGAATACAGCGAATCATCTATCCGCGTCCTGAAAGGACTCGAACCCGTCAAGCAGCGGCCCGGTATGTATACACGGACTGAGAATCCGCTCCATATCATTCAAGAGGTGATCGACAATGCCTCCGATGAAGCCTTGGGAGGTTACGGAAAAAACATCATCGTCACACTCCATAAAGACGGTAGCGTCAGTGTCGAAGATGATGGTCGTGGTATTCCGGTGGGTATGCACCCCGAAGAAAAAGTACCTACGGTCGAGATCGTATTTACCCGTCTGCACGCAGGCGGTAAATTCGACAAAGGCTCGGGTGGCGCGTACGCTTTCTCAGGTGGCTTGCATGGTGTTGGCGTGTCAGTCACGAATGCGCTATCCGTTAAATTAGAAATTACTGTCTGGCGCAAAGACGATAAAGGTCAGGGTGTACACACACTCGCTTTTTCTGGTGGCGACGTTACATCAAAACTAAAATCACGTGCCGCTGGCAAAGACGATAAAAAATCAGGTACACGCGTCACTGTCTGGCCTGATCCAAAATATTTTGATTCCTCCGTTATTCCTATCGGCGACTTGCAACGACTGCTGCGTTCAAAGGCAGTGCTGCTGCCCGGGGTAAAAGTCACCTTCATCCAAGAGAAATCCGGCGATCAGCAAACGTGGCTATACGAACAAGGTTTACGCGGTTATTTGAATGAAGCTTTGGCACAAGGCGGTAGTAGCGACACCTTAATCCCACTGTTCGAAGCCGAGCAATATGCACTCGGCGATGCAGAAGGCTTTGCCGAAGGTGAAGGTGCAGCCTGGGTGGTCGCTTGGACGGAAGACGGCGCAATTGTGCGTGAATCGTATGTGAACTTGATCCCGACGCCAGCAGGCGGCACGCACGAATCCGGTTTGCGTGAAGGCTTATTTTCAGCCGTAAAAAATTTCGTGGAAATGCACTCCTTGCTTCCGAAAGGCGTCAAGCTTTTACCCGAAGATGTATTCGCACGTGCTTCCTTTGTACTATCTGCCAAAGTGCTCGACCCACAGTTTCAAGGACAAATTAAAGAGCGACTGAACTCACGCGATGCAGTGCGCTTAGTCGGTGGATATTCGCGTACTGCGCTTGATCTCTGGCTGAATCAACATGTCGATTACGGCAAAAAGCTGGCAGAACTCGTTATTCGCCAAGCACAAAGCCGGTTGCGATCAGCACAAAAAGTCGAAAAGAAAAAATCATCGGGTGTTGCCGTCTTGCCTGGCAAGCTGACTGATTGTGAATCGACCGACCTGACACGTAATGAGATTTTCTTAGTCGAAGGTGATTCCGCTGGCGGTTCAGCCAAGATGGGACGCGATAAAGAATTCCAAGCCATTCTCCCCCTGCGCGGCAAAGTATTAAATGCATGGGAAACCGAACGCGATCGATTATTCGCCAATAATGAAATTCACGATATCGCTGTGGCGATTGGCGTCGACCCACATGGCAAATCGGATAACCCCGATTTATCTGGTTTGCGTTACGGCCGTATTTGTATTTTGTCTGATGCGGACGTCGATGGCTCGCACATCCAAGTCTTGCTGTTGACGCTGTTCTTCAAACATTTCCCAAAGTTGATCGATCACGGACATATACACATTGCCCGCCCACCGCTGTATCGCGTTGATGCCCCTGCTCGAGGGAAAAAACCTGCGCAAAAAATTTATGCATTGGATGAGGGTGAACTGACTGCCATTGAAGATAAGTTACGCAAAGATGGCGTAAAAGATGGCGCATGGAATATCGCGCGTTTCAAAGGCTTAGGCGAAATGAGCGCCGAACAATTATGGGAAACCACCATGAATCCCGATACACGCCGTCTACTACCCGTCAGCATCGGTGAACTCGGTCTAAAAGCGTCGGAAGATCGATTCACTATGTTGATGGGCAAAGGTGAAGCTGCTGCCCGCCGCTCTTGGTTAGAAGAGCACGGCAATGAAGTTGACGCTGATATCTAAGCCGACTGCACATAACCTACGTCATCAAGAAAATATTACTCGTCTCGGATAGTTAAAAAATACTATGGCTGACCAAACCAATCTCTTTGAAGCAGCCGCTGATAACGGCGGAGAATCTCTAGCACTCGCCACCTTTGCTGAGCGCGCTTATCTCGATTATGCGATCTCTGTTGTTAAAGGTCGTGCGCTACCCGATGTGTGCGATGGCCAAAAGCCCGTGCAGCGTCGAATTTTGTATGCAATGAATCAGCTGCGCTTAGACCCAACCGCTAAACCGCGTAAATCGGCGGCTGTCGTCGGTGATGTATTAGGTAAGTTACATCCCCATGGTGATCAATCGGTGTATGACGCCATGGTTCGTATGGCGCAAAATTTTTCATTGCGCTATCCGTTAGTTGATGGTCACGGTAACTTTGGCTCACGTGATGGCGATGGTGCAGCGGCCATGCGCTACACCGAGGCACGGTTAACACCGATATCACAGTTGCTGCTCGATGAAATCGATATGGGCACGGTAGATTTTTCGCCCAACTACGACGGATCGAGTCAAGAACCTAAGCTACTACCAGCGCGACTCCCATTTGCTCTACTCAATGGTGCTTCAGGTATCGCAGTGGGCATGGCGACTGAAATTCCTTCGCACAATCTGAATGAAGTCGCGGCAGCAGCGATGGCAGTTATCAAGCAACCAAAAATTACGCATGACGAATTAATGGCGCTGATACCTGGCCCGGATTTCCCAGGTGGTGGTCAAATCATTACTTCAAAGACGACTATCTCGGAAATTTATCAATCGGGACGCGGCAGTATCAAAGTTCGTGCCCGTTGGAAAATTGAAGATCTCGCTCGTGGTCAATGGCAATTGGTCGTAACTGAACTACCACCGGGTACGTCATCACAAAAAATTCTGGAAGAGATAGAAGAACTCACCAATCCTAAAGTTAAGCTGGGCAAAAAAAGTTTATCGCCTGATCAGCTGGGAAATAAACAAACGATTCTTTCTGTTTTAGATACCGTGCGCGATGAATCAGGACGCGAAGCGGCTGTGCGTTTGGTGTTTGAACCCAAATCAAAAAATCAAGATCAAGAAGAATTTAGCAATCTTTTACTAGCTCACACCTCATTAGAAAACAGTGTGGGCGTGAATTTTGTGATGATAGGCGCAGACGGCCGTCCACGACAAAAAGGGATAGGCGAGATTCTGCGCGAATGGGTGGGCTTCCGCTTTGACACCGTCACGCGCCGAACTCAGCACCGCTTAGGTAAGGTTGATGATCGTATTCACATACTCGAGGGCAGAGAAGCGGTTCTGCTCAACATCGATAAAGTCATCAAAATTATTCGTGAATCGGATGAGCCTAAACCTGCGCTGATGAAAGCGTTTAAGTTATCTGAGCGGCAGGCAGAAGATATTCTCGAGATCCGCTTGCGCCAGCTGGCGCGACTGGAAGCGATTAAAGTTCAACAAGAACTCTCTGAGCTACGCAAAGAAAAGAAAAGTCTACAAGAGCTACTCGACAACCCATCGTCGATGAAAAAACTCTTGATTAAAGAGATAGAGACGGATGCGAAAACCTATGGTGACAAGCGCCGTACCTTAATCAAGGTGGCTGAAAAAGCGGTCGCTGAAGTCAAAATTATTGATGAGCCAGTGACAGTCATCATTTCTCAAAAAGGTTGGGTGCGCGCACGCCAAGCGCATGGGCATGATGCTGCACAATTTAGCTTCAAAGCGGGTGATGCGTTGTATGCGACATTTGAATGCCGCACTACCGACAATGTATTGGCTTTTGGATCGAACGGACGCGTGTACACCATCGCCGTGGCTCAATTACCGGGGGCGCGCGGCGATGGCGTACCGCTCACAACGCTGGCTGAAGTCGAAACAGGAACACGATTAGTTCATTATTTTGTGGGCTTAACGGATATCACGTTGTTACTGGCATCGACCGGCGGCTTTGGATTTGCGGCCAAAGTCGGCGACATGATCAGCCGCCAAAAAGCCGGCAAAGCATTTATGGCGATGGATGAAGGCGATGAACCTGTTCGACCCAGCGTTATTCTTAAAGGTGCTACTGCATTAGCTTGCCTTTCTGAGCAAGGCCGCATGCTGGTGTTTGGTTTAGATGAAATTAAAACGCAATCGGGTGGTGGTCGCGGCGTGACCTTGATGGACCTTGATCCTAAAGAAAAATTAATTGCAGCTCAGCCTATCAATCAGAAAGGCGTGCGAATTTTAGGGTCAGCACAGCGCAGCGGCAAACCGCAAGAAGTGACATTGACCGGCAAAGATTTGGCGCATCATTTTGGCAAACGTGCCCGCAAAGGTAAATTACTCGCATCGCGTCTGCGCGCGACTAGCCTAGAAGCGAATTCGTAGTCGAAAAATCATCATGACAAAAAATCAAATCGCAGATTTGATGGCGTAAATTAGCTTTTATTGAATTGAAGTAAGAGAAGGTCATCTTTAGAATGGGCATTATTGCCCTACGCTAAGATTTTATGACCTTACTCGACTTCAAACGGTTCGCCTTCCTCGCAAGAATGACGGGGCTGAGCCTTCTGGTTATCTTAGTCAATGCTAAGGTAGCTTCTGCAGAAGCTTTGGATTCGACCATCAACGAACAAGTCATCATGCTGCCGGTGATTGAACATGGCAACGAATTTCAATTCGAAACCACTATCTTCAAACCACCGGGGAATGGTCCCTTCCCTCTTTTGCTAATGAATCACGGCAAAGAGATTGGTGATCCCCATAAACAAAAACGTGATCGCTTTCTAGCTATCAGTCGTGAATTTGTCAAACGCGGCTACGCGGTTGCGATACCCATGCGCCGAGGATTCGCCAGATCAAACGGAACTTATACCGATCATGGTTGCAATATGGCTGACAATGGTCATCTGCAAGCCGATGATATTGAAGCGGCACTAGTCGCACTTCTTAAGCAAAACTGGGTTGATCGCGAACGCATCATTATCGGCGGCCAGTCGTATGGTGGGCTGGCTGCTATGGCCTTTGGAGTGCGCCAATTTCCAGGGGTACGCGCGTTAATTAATTTTGCGGGTGGACTTCGCGTAGATGGCCGCGGCTGCGACTGGAAAAATTCGTTGATCAAGGCCTTCGCAAGTTACGCTACCAACACCTCTCTACCCAGTCTCTGGTTTTACGGCGAGAACGACAGTTATTTTGACCATCCATTAGCCATGCAACTATTGAATGCCTACCAATCCGCGGGCGTTGTGCCGGAATTATCTGCCTTTGGAAAATTTAAAAATGATGCACATGGCATGGCAGGAAGTCGCGATGGAGTCTCTATCTGGTTACCAGACACTGAACGCTTCTTGCAAAGACTAGGCATGCCAACGTCACCTGTCGTTGAAATCGCAGAGATGGCCCGACCCCCAGCGACTAATTTTTCACCGTTAGACAATATCGCTGCTGTACCTTACTTATCTAACGCCGGACGCACAGGCTATCGCGATTACCTGAATAAAGCATCTCCGCGCGCCTTCGCATTGTCAGCTTCTGGAAGCTGGAGCTGGGCATCCGAAGGCGATGATCCTTCTGATCGAGCTTTGGCCAGCTGTCAGAAAAAAAGTACCGTAGCGTACAAATTTTTTTCCATTGATAACGACATCGTATGGGTTGATACAACCACTCCCATAGCCAATTAAGACACTGTACTGATCAATTGGCCATTGCAGGTAATAACAGGCGATAGATCTGCAACATTGCCGGCCCCGCCAATATGAGCATCAAGGTTGGGAAGATAAGAAAAATTAATGGAAATAATAATTTCAATGAAATTTTCTCAGCTGCTTCTTCAGCTCTTTGCTGACGTTTGACACGAAGATTTTCAGAATGAATCCTGAGAGACTCACTCATGGCTGTTCCAAATCGATCCGACTGAATAATCATCGCTACAAACAATTCGATTTCATCGACACCGGTTCGCATCGCAAAATTGCGCAACGCCTGTTCTTTAGAAAACCCAGCTCGTAATTCCATTATTACCCATTGCAATTCCTGAGCAAGAATTTTACTTTTTAGGTGGATTTCATCGGCTACCTTTTTTAAAGAAGCATCCAAACCCAAACCCGCTTCAACACAAATCGTCATTAAATCCAACGCATCAGGAAAATTCTCGACGATGGTGCGTTGACGTTGACGCACTTTATAATGAAGAACGACATTGGGGATAAGATAACCAACGCCTGCAAAAAGTATCATCTGCGCTAATACCGTCTCCGCATTTTCAGAAAAAAAGGACTCGCCGCCAAAGAAAAAAAAATCAGTGGAAAAACTATCGCCAGCAAAGTTTTTGAACCAAAGAAAAGAGTGGGTGCAGCACGTCCACGCCAACCAGCGTGAGTTAAACGATGTCGAATGGGTGAATTGACCCAATTCTCAGAAGGGAACGATAGCTTCGCCAATGGACGACTGATTCTAACGACATGCATCATCCACTGACTTTCAACGTCGATTGCTGATGATTTCGAAGGTCCTTGAACGTCCGCTACCCGACGACGTATGCGATCAGTAAACAGCCACCAGACGATCCCGCCCGTAATCGCTGCCACGGCAATAAAGACGCTCACTAAAATTAAAATAATTTGCGTATCCATCATCACACCCGAATCCGAACAATGAAACGCATTACCAAGATACCCAATACCAGCATAGCGCCCACTGACCAAAGTAAGGTTACGCCGGCAGGGTCGTCAATAAATTGCTGCAAATAATCGGGATTAGTTAAGCAAAAAATACCGGCGACTATGGGCGATAGCAGACAAAGAATCCAGGCAGACATTCGCCCTTCAGCCGACAATACCCGCACATCCCCTTGTAATTTCAGACGTTGTCGCACTAGCTGGCTGACCTTAGTCATCAATTCAGCTAAGTTACCTCCAGTTTCTCGCTGTATCAGTATGGCCACCACCAGATAATGAAGATCCGGAAGGGGGACGCGCATGCAAAGGCGTTGCAATGCTTCGGACAGGGGTAATCCAAAGCTGATTTCATCTGAGACTATCCTGAATTCACTAGCAATCGGTTGCGGCATTTCTTCTACCAACATTTGCAGACTGACTGAAAACGCATGACCAGCCCGCAAGCTACGACTAATAAAATCAGCCATTTCAGGAAGCTGCTCCTCCAGCAATAGCAAACGACGCGATCGTATGTGAATGACATATACCCACGGTGCAAGTGACGCAATAATCGATAGCGCCATCACCATTCCAATAGACATCGGAAGTAGTTCTAAACAAAAAAAACTAGCCAATGCTATGGCTGTTCCTATCGCTAAAAATTGACTGACCGACCAGGATAGCCCGGCTTGCATCAGATACGCCTGTAAGCGATAAACACCGGGCAATCGCTGCAACAATAAATCCATCCTGTCCGATTTAGCTAAGCGACGGCTTTTGAGTAAGCCAGAGGTATCGCGACTAGGGTCTACATTTTTGGAAGTAACCTGCCGTAATCGCCTATTTAAACGCTTGGCTTTCGTGCTTAGCTTCGCAAACCACCATCCCCAAAGCGCTTCGCTGGCCAGCGCTATGGCAATAAATAGCAACAAGATAAATCCGTAATAAAGAAGGTCCATGAGTAAATTCCTTCCACACTGTGATGGTTAAAAACGCGTATTTACTCGCCTAAATATCTTGGATCGTAGACTGACTCCAGCACTGCCACACCAAATTGTTTAAGACGTTGATCGAATTGTGGAAAGACACCTGTGGCCAAAAATTTTCCAGTAACCTGACCTTCCGCATTAACGCCCGAGCGCTTAAAAACAAAAATCTCTTGCATAGAAATGATTTCTCCTTCCATCCCAGTGACTTCCTGAAGACTGACTAGTTTTCGGCTGCCATCAGATAAACGCATAATTTGTATAACCACGGTAATGGCAGAAGCAATTTGCTGGCGCACGGCGCGCGCACTCAGGTTAGCGTTCGCCATGCCCACCATATTTTCTAATCGAGATAAGGCATCGCGCGGTGAATTGGCATGGATGGTGGCTATGGAGCCCTCATGCCCGGTATTCATCGCTTGCAACATATCGAGTGCTTCACTGCCACGCACCTCACCTAAAATAATGCGATCAGGTCGCATGCGAAGAGAATTTTTTACCAGCGCACGCTGTGAAATTTCTCCTTTACCTTCAATATTAGAAGGCCGGGTTTCTAATCGAACGACATGGGGCTGTTGCAATTGCAATTCCGCGGCATCTTCAATAGTCACGATGCGCTCATCAGACGGAATGAATCCGGAAATCACATTCAACAGAGTGGTTTTCCCGCTACCCGTTCCACCCGAGATCAAGATATTGACTTTGGCTTTCGCTAATGCTCCCAACAACGTTGCTATGGGTTGAGTCAAACTTTTAAATCCGAGCAGATCGGCCATC
>CAINAY010000170.1 GCA_903846425.1 uncultured Noviherbaspirillum sp. | reverse complement strand
GGGCTGAGTTGCATCAACACGAATTGCTTGAAAATTGGAATCTGTGCAAGGCGAAACAACAACCCAAAGCAATTATTCCTTTGAAGTGAGGCGCGTATGGAATGGCAAGTCATTGACGTAAAGACTATTTCACCGCTGAGTATTCAGGTAACGTTTGCAGATGGGACGTCAGGTAAGGTGGTGTTCGAAACCAGCCATTTAACTGGTGTATTTGAAGTTCTTAAAGATCCTGAAATTTTCCGGCAAGCCTACATTGAACATGGTGCGGTAACTTGGCCTGGAAAAATCGATCTGGCACCGGATGCGATGTATCACGCTATCAAGCAATCGGGCGAGTGGATACTGAATTAATCACGCCTGTTTCAAACTCTCAGAGTTTATTCTTCGACGGAAACATTTCACACTCTGATAGCGTGCAATTCACCTGTGCTATCCAACGCTAACCAGCCACCACGACGCTTATCCGCAGCAATCGGTTCAATCGATTCACTTGCTTCCCAATCCCAATCCGGTAATACATAGCGCACTCCTTCGAGAGTGTGATGAATGTCTGGCCTATGCGTGTGGCCATGGATTAATAAATTAACTTGATGCGTTTTAAAAAGTGCGGCTATCTGCGCCAGATTCACATCCATAATTGCCATCGATTTTTCTTTTTGCGCAGCGCGGCTGCCTTCGCGCATACCAGCGATGATGCTCTTACGTTCGGCAAGCGGGCGTGCAAGAAACGCCGCTTGCCATTCGGGATTGCGAACTTGTGTGCGAAACGTCATATAGGCCGTGTCGTCCGTGCACTGCGCATCACCATGCACAAGTAGGATTTTTTTACCGGCTATGTCAGCCACATGAGGTTCATTTACTAAAGTTAGTCCGGCTGCTGCAGCGAAAGCGGGTCCGACTAAAAAATCACGATTACCACTGAGCCAAAATATTTTCGTTCCCTTGTCAGAAACACGCTTCAGCGCTTGACAGACTTGCTGGGGAAACGGTGAATCAACATCATCATCACCAGGCCAGTACTCGAACAGATCGCCCAGTAAATACAGTTGAGTCGCATGCACTGCCTCGTTTTGTAAAAACGAAAAAAATGCAGCCAATGTGTTTGGTGTATCTGGACTCAAATGCAGATCTGAAACAAAAAGCGCAACCATCGTCGGTTGCGCTTTTGTTGTTGATGATGTTGCGAGCGAATTCATGTCAGATCAAACGACCTCAGCCTTTTCAATCACGACAGTCTCGACAGGCACATCAGAAAACATACTCTTGCGTCCGGTTTTAACGGCACGAATCGCATCGACGACGTCTTCGCCATCCGAGACTTTGCCGAATACCGCATAACCCCAACCATCAGAGCCTGGATAATTTAGAAACTCATTATCACCCACGTTAATGAAAAACTGAGCGGTAGCTGAATGAGGATCCGACGTGCGAGCCATTGCGACGGTGTAGCGATCATTTTTGAGACCATTCTCAGCCTCATTATCAATTGGATCATTAGTCGATTTTTGTTTCATGTCAGGATCGAAGCCGCCACCCTGAATCATGAAGCCATCGATAACACGGTGAAAAATAGTGCCATCGTAATGACCAGACTTAACGTAGGTAACAAAATTCTCAACGGACTTGGGTGCTTTTTCTACGTCAAGTTCTAGCGTAATCGCGCCGTGATTGGTGGTGAGTACAACATTCATAAACGTGCTGCTCCTAAATCAATGCTAATAAATTATTCAACCATGGAAGCGGATTCAATGATGACATTCGCTTTGGGTTTATCTCTTTTATCTGTCTCTACGACTTGAATTTTTTGAATGACTTCTTTACCGCTGATAACTTTGCCAAATACAGCATAACCCCAACCATCTTGGCCGGGATAGTCCAAAAAGGCATTGTCATTGCCATTGATAAAGAATTGTGCGCTCGCAGAGTGAGGATCAGGTGTGCGGGCCATGGCAATCGTGTAAGCACGATTTTTCAATCCATTTTTTGCTTCGTTTTGTATCGGGGCGCGGGTAGGCTTTTCTTTCATTGATTGATCGTAGCCACCACCTTGGACCATGAAACCATTAATCACGCGATGAAAAATAGTGCCGTTGTAAAAACCTGATTTCACGTACGTTAAAAAGTTTTCTACCGTCTTGGGTGCTTTGTCTGGATAAACTTCTAAAATGATTTCACCCATGCTAGTTTTGATGGATACCTTGGGTGCTGGATCAGCAGCCAATGCTACCGTGGTCAAGGATGCCAAAACAGCAGCAGTGCAAAATTGCATAAACTGGCGACGGCCGTAGCGCATGAAATTTCCTTCCGGTTAGTGTGTATTTAAGGCACCGTTACTACAGGGATGTAGATGCTTCAATGTTATACTTTGACGAGACTCGCATTCTATCAAAATACCGGGCACACAAGACGACCTCTGTTTTATGCGACCGGCGCACTAGGTGAATGTTCGCCAGTATTTTGAAAAAAGTAATAATCGATTTGCAGTACCTTCGGCTTATCTGCCACGGCATTCCTCTTTTAATTCATGAGCATACTAAAGATATACAACACCTTAGCCCGTGACAAAGTTGCTTTTGTCCCTATTGAACCAGGCAAGGTGCGAATGTATGTGTGCGGCATGACGGTCTATGATTACTGTCATCTCGGTCACGCGCGCGTGATGGTCGTTTTCGATATGGTGCAGCGCTGGCTGCGATCACAAAATTATCAGGTTACGTACGTTCGTAATATTACAGATATTGATGACAAAATCATTCGCCGTGCTGCTGAGAATAACGAATCTATCTCAACCCTGACAAATCGCTACATACAAGCGATGAATGAAGACGCAGCGCTGTTAGGTGTTCAGCGTCCAGACCATGAGCCACGAGCTACGAGCTATGTGCCGCAGATGTTGTCGCTTATAGGTAAGCTTGAAAAAAATGGGCTAGCCTATCAAGCCGCCGATGGTGATGTGAATTTTTCTGTGCGAGATTTTGCCGGATACGGCAAGTTATCAGGAAAATCCTTAGATGATTTGCGTGCGGGTGAGCGGGTAGAAGTTGATAGCGCAAAGCGTGATCCGCTTGATTTCGTTTTATGGAAATCGTCTCGCGAAACAGAGGCCGAGGAAGTGAAATGGGCTTCAAAGTGGGGTAGTGGTCGACCCGGTTGGCATATCGAATGCTCTGCTATGGCGTGTGATCTCTTAGGTGAGCAATTTGATATTCACGGTGGTGGTCAAGACTTGCAATTTCCTCACCACGAAAACGAAATCGCGCAATCCGAAGGTGCGCACGGACATAGCTTTGTTAATTATTGGATGCATAACGGC
>CAINAY010000169.1 GCA_903846425.1 uncultured Noviherbaspirillum sp. | reverse complement strand
CATCGTATTTTTTCTTAGTCTCTTCAGGCAGCGATAGCAGCATGATGTAATGCGTTGGAACCAGTGACGTGAACGTGACCTTTTCTTGTGAGAGCGTAGCAAGCAAGGCCTCAGGGTCGTAGCTTCGACGGTCATCCACGATACAAGCGGCACCCAAGTGGATGAATGTCGTTGCGAAGTAGAGTGAGTTCGCGTGGCACATTGGCATGACCAGCAAACCAGTATCGTCTTTGCTGAAACCCATTTCAATAGCAGTGGCCAGCGCGATTAAATAGCTACCTTGATGATTGCGGATCGCGCCTTTGGGTTTGCCCGTGGTGCCCGAGGTGTACATGAGTGCGCACATGCTTTGAGTATCCACGGCGACGAATTTTCTGTTTGCGTCACCCGTGCTAATGAGTTTTTCGTAAGGCGTCCATCCGGCGTGTGGCGCATCACCCATCACAAAGTGTCTGCCATTGGAAATGGGTAATGCCGTTTTTTGTGAATCCAGCGTTTCGCAGAACTCTGAGCCAGCAATGACAGCGCTGACTTCGGCGTTGTTCAGGATGTAGCTGATTTCAGGTCCAGTGAGTCGGAAATTAACGGGCACCGCTACCAGTCCTGCTCTGGCCAGCGCGACATAAATCTCCATCCATTCGAGGCAGTTGTAAGCGAGTAGTCCGACCCGGTCGCCGCTACGAAGGCCAGTATTGAGCAATGCATCGGCGAGGCGGCTGGCGCGCTCATTCCATGCGGTGTAGGTTAGCGATCTGCGCGAATCACGGGCGCCGATTTTCTGCGGCATCAGTCGCGCATGGGTGGCGATGGCATCGGAGAGAGTAAGAAATTGGCTCATGTTATTAAGTTTAAAATATTGCCCAATCATTTCCGAATACTGAATTCAGAGTTCAATTCTAGTATACTTCCATCAACACAGAAAACCCTTTTCTTTAAAGCTCATAAAAGTTTACGGAAAGCGCTCTTAGGGCTCAGAGTAGCTATTGTTTCTTCTTTTATTCGGCTGAATTACCAGGAGTAAGTGCAATGTCAGCACCCGAAATACATGAACAATCCGTCGCTGCATTGATTGCACGTTACCTGAAAAGTCAGGGTGTAAAGCGAGTCTATGGTTTATGCGGCGGTCACATCATGCCGATCTGGATGCGACTCGATGCCGAAGGTATACGCATCATCGATGTGCGTGATGAGCGTGCAGCGGTTTATATGGCCCATGCAGAGGCTGATTTAACGGGTGGTCTGGGCGTAGCTCTGGTAACAGCCGGTCCGGGCGTAACGAATGCGATGACGGGTATCGCGAATGCGCATGTCTCTCGTGCGCCCGTGTTGGTCCTCTCTGGCCTGCCACCCATGCCGCAAGAAAATCGCGGCGCGCTGCAAGATATTGTGCATACCGATTTAGTACGCAGCATCACGCGCTATGCACGCACGGTTCATCATCCTGATCTCGCCTTACAAGAGATCGATGAAGCTGTTTCGCGCGCACTAGGGCAGGGTGGTGAGCCGGGTCCGGTGTATTTGGATTTTCCTGTTGATATTGTGCGAGCACGAGTCAGCAAGGCAATGCAAATGCCTGAGCGTTTTACTGAGCGTGCTGCACTGGAGATGCCTCCTGATGAACTATCTATTCGCAAAGCAGTTGAGCTGTTGTGGTCAGCCAAACGACCTTTGGTGATTTCTGGCCGTGGTGCTAAAGGCGCGAGTAAAGAATTGTGCGAATTATTATCACGAGTCGGAGCAGCATATCTTGATACAGGTGAGAGCAAAGGATTGGTACCCGAGAGTCACTCAAGTGTAGTGGCTGCCATGCGCGGCACGGTGATGCAGCAGGCGGATCTAGT
>CAINAY010000168.1 GCA_903846425.1 uncultured Noviherbaspirillum sp. | reverse complement strand
GTACCCCACTGACCCGCACCTGTTTCCGTTGTTAAGCGTTTCACGCCAGCTTCTTTGTTATAGAACGCTTGCGGAATCGCCGTGTTCGGCTTGTGACTACCCGCCGGACTCACGCCTTCATATTTGTAATAAATTTTTGCGGGTGTGCCGAGTGCTTTCTCAAGAGCATAAGCGCGAAACAATGGCGCAGGCCGCCATAGGCGATACACATCGCGCACGGGTTCTGGAATATCAATCTCACGATCCTGCGAAACTTCTTGCATGATCAATTCCATTGGAAACAAGGGCGCGAGATCATCCGGACCAATCGGATTGAGCGTACCAGGATGCAGTACCGGTGGCAGTGGTTTTGGAAGATCCGCTTGAATGTTGTACCAACGACGTGGAATGCGGTCTTCAGGTAATAAGAATTTAACTTGATTCGACATCAGAGTGTCTCCGTTTTTTATGGTTATCAGTGCGCTGCGCAAGCACTATCTTAAGCAGCCAAACAAATTTACTTTTTTGGCAATTTTTTATCGACTACCGAGAAAATCGTCCAGACCGAAATTTACTTCCTGAAAGCAGGTTTCGTCCATCATTGAACGTGAAAAATAGTGGCTTCTGTCATTACAGAGCCTTAAATGAAAACCCCCCTGTAATAACAGGGGGGTTAACTTCAGTATTACGGGTGAATTGCAGGCTTATGCTTTACTTAGCTTTTAAGCATTCACTCATAAAGGCCTTGCGCTCTTCGCCCTTTTTGCCGGTGGCTTCCTTATTACAGGTCACCATCTTATTTTGTTGTGAATTTTTAGGCGCTTCAGCAGGTGGTTCAGGCTTTTTGCTTAGGCAGTCTTTCATAAACGCCTTGCGCTCATCACCTTTTTTGCCAGTCGCATCTTTATTACAAGTAGCCATTTTGTTTTGCTGTTCATTCGCTGCAAAAGCAGGATGTAAAGCAAGCACACCCAACAGGGCCAGCGCAGTCATTATTGATTTCATTATTTCTCCACGTTGTCTCGGTGCGGGATGGAATAGTCGTCACAGACCTCCCCGCAACAGTCTGTTACGCAAAACTATAAAACGCCAACCTGACAGAATTTATACAAGAGCGCTAATCGGCGACTTTTTTCTACTTAGCTGAACTGCTGCCAGAGCCAGGCCGCCACACGCAGCGCCACCTTATCTTCGCCTGGACGCCCTACCACTTGCAAACCCACAGGCATGCCCGAACTGCCCTTATAAAACGGTAAATGAACACATGGCAAACCGAGCAACGTCCACACACGGCCAAACACCGGATCACCCGTCTGATTTAAGGTCGCGGGCGCTTCACCCACCGCGCTGGGCGCAAGCACCACTTCATATTCGCCAAATGCACTTGAGACGGCCGCTTTCGACGAATGCGCCAACTGCAAATTAGAGCGATGTTGATCGATTGAAATCTGTTGACCCATAGTGAGTACTTCGCACAAGCCAGGACTCAATTCACTCAAGCGCTGCAAACGCTCGTAAGCCAGTGAACGCACTAAATCAAAGCCCATGATTTCTTTTTGCGCTTGCAGCAATCCAGCAAAACTATCGGGCAGCGTTAATTCGCGCACACGATGACCTGCTTTGGCAAACACCGATGCCGCATGTTGCATCGCCTGTTGCGTATCGTCATCAGCGAATGACCACTCATGCGTATGACATAAGGCGATACGCGGTGCGAGCGATGTTTCTAAATGAAGCAGACTGTGATCTCCACTCGCAGCCGCTGCAAACAACGCCACATCTTCTACCGAGCGCCCTAAAAATCCCAGTGTATCGAGTGAATCCGATAGAGGTTTTACACCTGAACGATTAATTAAACCGAAACTCGGTTTGTAGCCAACGATGCCGCAAAACGCTGCTGGGCGAATGACGGAAGCCGCGGTTTGTGAAGCAAACGCCAAAGGCACCATATGGTCCGCAACCGCCGCTGCAGAGCCACTTGATGAGCCACCCGGTGTGTGGGTGAGTCGATGAGGATTGCGCGTTTTACCCGGTGTGAATGTAGCGAATTCTGTCGTGACAGTTTTGCCCAACATAATCGCGCCTTGCTCACGACATAAAGCGACGACCGAAGCATCTGACGACGGTTGCAGCGATTGATAGATGCTCGAGCCATACGTGGTCGGCATATCGACGGTATCGAATAAATCTTTTACGCCTATAGGTAAACCGTGCAGCAAGCCTTGAACCGGACCTTTGTCTAACTGCTGCGCATTTTTTAATGCGGCATCAGCGGCTACATGAACCCAGGCTTTGACATCCTCTTCGCGAGCATCGATGCGATCCAAACACGCGCGCACTACGTGCTCAGC
>CAINAY010000167.1 GCA_903846425.1 uncultured Noviherbaspirillum sp. | reverse complement strand
GTGAATTTTCCTGCACCACGCTCAAACCATGGATCATCCCAACTAGCATGCCCATTCGCCTGATCGGAATGAATATTAAATTGCCAGCCATCGCGTTGACGTGATGCGCCTAATACGGCGTTAGTGAGAACCCGATTCGCCAATATCAATTCATTGCTACGAATGCCTATCATGTCCGGCGCGACAAAACTGTTGTAGTCCATAGAGCCAGCGCTGCTCTCCGCACTCGCTGTTTGATCGCCCGTCAAGATGGTAATGGTAGAGCGCCAAGCATCTATATCGACAGACGGTAAATTAATATTGATACCCACCCCATTTTCTGGCTGCGGCGGTGGTAAATTCACACCAATACCGCCACGGGCAAGCTTCCAGGGTGCATTGCGCGCATTAATTCGCTGACGCACATAACGCGCCGACATACTTTTACCTAAATTGATTTTTATTTCTTCTTGCTGGATTGTTGGATCAGCTGAGTTCAGTGCCGACATCGCAAAACGTAACGGCAAAGCATCGCCCATATTCTTAATGAGTGGTGCCGGAAGATCGAGCACCACACCCACTAAAGAGGAATCAATAGTCAACTCTGGCCGTTGATTTTTTATCCGTAACATCGCAGAGTAACGCGTACCGCCTGATATTTTTTTGCTTAGTCTGCGTATGCTGGGCACGTTTAAACCGCGCGCTATACCATCGACTGTCACAGAGCCATCCAGTCGGGTTAGCACAGTGCCGTCTTTCTGTGTGCCTCCATTAATCAGAACATTCCCACCTAAGAATCCGCCTTGAACTCCATTGATCTGAAAACCATGATCAGAAAATGATAATTCACCGCTGGTATTTTGAATACTAGGCAAGGAACGCCAGAGCTGAACTTCATTTCCTTGAAACCGCAGATTGCCCTGAACAGTCGGGTGCAAACCTGCCGTAAAAGGCACTTGCAATTGCAAAGCCACTCGCGCATTACCTGTCGCTCTCGACTCTTCAGTAATGTTATCGATCCAACCAGCAATGGGCGTGCTGTTCACAACGTTCAGCATAGATTGAAGCGAGCCATTCGCTGTCCCATTCAAATCTAAAACAGCGCGAGGTGACACATAATCAGGAATGACCGCATCGACGGCCGAAATTTGCACACCCGCTATGCGAGCACTATCAGCATGAACCTGGATACGAGCTTGGTCGAGCGAGAGTGTCCCTTTAATGTTTTCAATGGGGGTCCAGAGTGGCGTTCGTTTATCTTGAGCAAATTCAAATGGCGCAGGATTCAGCGTCCCATCATTAATACGCGCATTGATTTTGAATACGCCGGTTGATTTTTCACCCGAGCGTTTCGACTGAAATGGAAATTTATCTAACTCACCCTTAACAGCAAGTTGCACATCCTGTGCCTGACCATCTAACAAGGCGCGACTGATCCAATCTCGGGTTAGCTGAGGTATGCCCGCCGGTAAAAATCCACCGACTCGGGTCAGTTCCAAGAAGGGAATATGCAACTGCACATCAATTTCACCCAACTTATTTTTATTAAACGGCAACGGTAAGGAATGAGAACCCTCTAGCGAGCCTTTGATACCCGCCTGGACGAAATTCATATTCGCAATTTTCATCATCAGACGATTACGTTCCCGTAGCGACCAATTGGCATCCAATACCAAATCTTCGAACGACAAGGTAGGATTATTTAGAATATCTGACACATAAAAAACGACGCCCTTACCACTTAACTTCGCATTGCCACCCTCCTGCGTTGCGTCGATTTCACCTGATAAACCCTCAAATCCTGGTACGGCACTGCGTGCTACAACAGTCGGTGATGCCTCTCGCTCAGATTGAGGGCGTAAAGCCAAACCAGCGAACTTTCCACTCAATCGATATTTTCCTGCACCGGGAAGGTTGCCGTCCCAACTCGCGAGAAAATCATGTAGCTGTCCACGTGGCGCGAAATCGGCCAGCATCTGACGCTCGGTTAAGGACAACGGCAAATGGCCAGCTAAGCGCGACAAGGCTTCCAAATCAAGTTCAGTGATTTGTAATTCATGGTGTTCGTCGCGACCATCTCGCGAAGCGGTATAAAAATGATGAGCTGTGGTTGAAGGAAGGACTTCACCTTGATCGGTTCGCAAGGAAAAATTCGATAAGGTAATCGCGTACCCATGGGCGCCAAATGAAAATATTTTTTCCTTTAATCCAGAGGCCACTTCACCCGCTGATACTCGACCGCTGACTGCCACTAACTTAAGAGGATCAAGCTCATCACTCAATTGCACTGACAGATTTTCAAGATCCAGATCTGCTGTGACGTTAACAATAATGCGATGATCAAATCGTAACCATGAACGGATAGCACCCGTGCCACCGGCTACTTTGTAGGGCCACGTTACATAAGGCTTCCAAGCTTCAAGATTAGTATTGCGCCAATCAACAAATAGCTCACCTACCCATTGATTAACATCCGACGCATGTGCAGCAAAAGCAGGATGTTTGAATTCGGCCCTCACATCGATAGGAGCCGCTAGTTCTTCAGGAGGTGTCGCGTTCAGTACCGCTCGATGAGTAAGCCATTGATTTTGGAGTACGAAACTGACACGACTCAAGTTCAGATCAGGCGCATCTCGTAAGGCATCGCGCCAGCGTACCCAGCCATCACGAATGACAATTTGATGCTGCGCTAATAACCAATCTAGCCCACTCCCTTGATCTTGTTTTCCAATATCAATTGGAATGCCGCCGACGAAAATTTTTCCATCTTTATTTCGCTCGATTTCTAAATCGGGACGTAGTATTTCTAATTGATCCAATCGCAGTTGCGCAGTCACTGCTGACCACCACGAAACTGTGGCAGAAACACTAGGCAAAATGAGTGCGCGCTCGCCTTGCTGGTTGTAGATAATTAAATTATCTAATTGCAGACGAGGATTCAGACCACTCCAGTCTGCGTGAATGGCGTTGATGGTGACTGGCCTACCAAGAAAATGACTGGCTAACTGCTCGACTTCTGGCTGGTAGTGATCGATGTTGGGAAGGATGAGGTAGCGTAAGGATAGAAATGCAGCGCAGAATGCGAAATAAAAAATGACG
>CAINAY010000166.1 GCA_903846425.1 uncultured Noviherbaspirillum sp. | reverse complement strand
GTGCGACGTGATTACCCCGTTGTACTAGGCACGCTGTATTTGTTTACCTTAATCGGCCTGGTGGTGAAGCTATTGGGAGATTTATGCTACGTGTGGGCTGACCCACGTGTGCAATTTGAAAGTCTTGCGCGATGAGTACAAACGCTTATTCCTCCGCTGAGCCATCGATCTCGCCATCGCGACGGATTTGGATTCGCTTCAAACAAGATAGACGTGGCTATTGGAGTTTGGTGCTGTTTCTTATTCTGTTTGTGCTGAGTATGGGAGCTGAACTCATATCCAATGATAGGCCGCTACTGGCACGGTATAACGGCCAGATCATGTTTCCGATTTTGACGGACTATGCAGAGACGGCATTCGGTGGTGATTTTGATTCGCCTGCCGATTATCTTGATCCCTTCATTCAGCAGCAATTTCAAACGGATGGCAATTGGGCGATTTACCCCATCAATCGCTATCGCTATGACACATTGAATTATTTTGCTAAGTCACCTAATCCTGCGCCGCCTACGACTGATAACTGGCTAGGCACCGATGATCGTGGGCGCGATGTGTTCGCGCGACTCGTGTATGGATTTCGCGTGTCGATTTTGTTTGGTTTGGCGCTGACCATTACTGGCGTGGCCCTCGGTGTGATTACCGGAGCTGTACAGGGCTACTTCGCGGGTCGAACGGATTTATTATTTCAGCGGTTTATGGAAATTTGGGGCTCGATGCCTGAGCTTTATCTGCTGATTATTTTTGCGTCAATTTTTGAGCCGAGCATTCTATTGCTATTGGTATTGTTGTCCTTATTTGGATGGATGGGATTGTCTGATTATGTGCGCGCTGACTTTCTGCGTAATCGTAATCTCGATTATGTACAGGCCTCACGCGCATTAGGTCTGTCGAATTGGCAAATTATCTGGAGACATGTTTTACCCAACAGCATGACGCCGGTAGTCACTTTTCTGCCGTTTCGTATGAGTGCAGCGATTCTTTCATTAACGAGTCTGGATTTTCTGGGTTTGGGTGTTCCACCATCGACGCCAAGTTTGGGTGAATTGCTAGCGCAAGGCAAAAATAATTTAGATGCCTGGTGGATTGCACTGTCTACCTTTGCAGTGTTGACAATTACTTTATTGCTGCTAACGAATATCGGCGATGCCTTGCGTAACTCTCTCGATGTACGGAGAAAGACATGAGCCTATTACGCGTTGAGAATCTTTCGGTCAGCTTTGGCTCGAATCGAGTCGTTGATAACGTCAGTTTTCGTATTGAAGCCGGCGAAAAATTTGCCTTAGTGGGTGAGTCCGGTTCTGGTAAGACGGTGAGTGCTCTAGCTCTGATGCGTCTTTTACCTGAGGCGCAGATACGCGGCAATCAACTGTTTGATGGTCAGAAAATTCAGCTGATGTCTGAAAACGCGTTGCGTCAGTTACGTGGAAAAGATATCGCGATGATTTTTCAAGAGCCGATGACGGCCTTGAATCCGCTGTTCACGATTGGTAATCAAATTGCTGAAGTGTTGATGCTGCACGAAGGATTAAGTGCGCGTGAGGCAGCTAATCGTGCGGTTGAATTGTTAGAAAAAACTGGCATTCCCGAGCCAGCTCGCCGTGCCTTGTCTTACCCACATCAACTCTCGGGTGGTCAGCGGCAGCGCGCCATGATTGCCATGGCGCTCGCATGTAAACCTAAGCTATTGATCGCGGATGAGCCGACAACTGCGTTGGACGTAACGATACAGGTTCAGATTCTTGAATTACTGAATCAATTACAGCGCGAAGAGGGCATGGCGGTTTTGATGATTACGCATGATCTGAATCTGGTTAAAAGTTTTGCCGACCGCGTAGGCGTAATGCAGGACGGACGCCTGATTGAATCAGCGGATACGAATCGCTTATTTGGTCAGCCACGCGAAGAGTACACGCAGCGCTTGTTAGCCAGCCATGCCAAGCGCATGGTGGAGGATGCTATACCGAATGCCGAGCCTTTGTTAGAAGCCAAAGGGGTGCGCTGTAGCTTTTTCATTCGCAAGGGATGGTTCAGACAAAAAGAATTTGTTGCTGTTGAAAGCCTCGATGTTTCGCTGCCACGTGGAGAGACATTGGGCATAGTAGGTGAATCGGGCTCGGGTAAATCGACGCTAGGTATGGCCCTGCTACGATTGTCAGTGGCTAAGACGCAAGGACACATTCGGTTTAATGGTAACAACATCACAAACATGAGTAGTAATCAGCTACGTTCGGTGCGAGCTCAGATGCAGGTGGTGTTTCAAGATCCGTTTGCATCGCTTTCGCCGCGCCGAACGGTAGAGCAAATCATCGCTGAAGGCTTGGAGCTGCATAAGCCGGGTTTACCGCGCCATTCTTTGCGTGATGCGGTAGCGGCTGGTTTGCAAGAAGTGGGTTTATCCCCTGCGCTGATGTCGCGCTATCCGCATGAATTTTCAGGTGGGCAGCGCCAGCGAATTGCGATTGCCCGCGCGCTGGTTTTGAAGCCGGCATTAATTTTATTGGACGAACCGACTTCATCATTGGATGTCTCGGTCCAATATCAAGTGTTGGAATTGCTGGCCGATTTGCAGCGCAAACACGGCATTGCGTATCTCTTTATCAGCCATGATTTAGCTGTCATACGTGCGATGGCGCATCGTGTGATCGTGATGAAAGATGGTTTGGTGGTGGAGAGCGGTAAAACCTCAGACGTATTGAATTCGCCGAAAGAAGCCTATACCCAAAAATTATTAGCGGCTGCTAATTTTACGTTAAGCGAGCCAGAGTCGGCTGCGGCCACTGTTACGGTGGCTGCAGCGGCAGATTAATTAACGATGTTGACGTTGATGCTCTGATTGGCCGTGCTTAGGCCGTCTACCTTCAGAAGCTTTGTCGGTTTTGCTTTTGCCTTTTTTGGGTGCACGAACCTCCAATTTCAACGATTGGCCAGGGGTTAGCTTGTCGTCCTTCATGCCATTCCATTGCCGTATGTCAGCGACTTTGACTTTGTAGCGCTTTGCGATACTGTCGATCGTGTCGCGCTTGCTCACCTTGATACTAATTTTTTTACGTGGTGGTTCATCCGCTTCGACAGCCAGCATTGCATTGTCAGCAATCTCTTGACTGATATCTTTATCGGGCGATGTGGCTAACTTTGGAACCAGTACGGTCGACCCTGCCTTGGGATGCATGTTGGCAGGAATCGAATTAGCTTCGCGAATAATTTCGGGCGTGGTCTTAAACCGTGCAGCAATGCTCTCAATGCGTTCACGTGCAGCGGTTACTTTGTGCGCAGTCCAGCTCGACAAGGCCTTGGTCCAGTTGGACAGGTTTTCTTTAAATTTTTCTGCATTCGATTCGGGTAGCAGGATTTGTGTTGTTGGGCTACCTGTAATCACAGGACGATTAAATTGTGGATTCAGCGCTCGGAATTCTTCCATCGGTAATTCGGCCAATTGTGCGGCCAATTTCACGTCAATATCGCGCGTTTTTTTGATCGTTACAAAATACGGTTGATTTTCTACTGCGGGTAATTTAACGCCGTACTGAGATGGCGTTGCGATGATATTTTTTACAGCTTGCAGCTTGGGGTAGTAGTTTCGTGTTTCAGCAGGCATGTAGGGCGAGAGGCTATTGAAATCCGTCGGCCTTCCCGCTGCTTCGGCTTTAGCAATCGCACGTGATACTGAGCCTTCTCCCCAGTTGTAGGCGGCCAGCGCTAATTGCCAGTCGCCGAACATACGATATAACTTTTCTAAGTAATTCAACGCCGCATTGGTGGATGCGAGCACATCGCGACGTTCATCGCGAAATGCATTTTGCTTTAAGTTATAGTCACGTCCCGTACTGGGAATGAACTGCCACATGCCGGCTGCTTTTGCGCTCGAAAACGCCTGCGGGTTAAATGCCGACTCAATAAAAGGCAGTAACGCAATTTCCGTCGGCATTTTGCGTTTTTCTAGTTCTTGTACGACGTGGAAAAGATAACGTGAAGCGCGTTGCGAGATTCGTTGTATGTATTCAGGGCGCGCGCTATACCAAGTCGTTTGTGTCGAAACCAAAGGATTATTCAGATCTGGGATCGCATAACCTTTGCGTATTCTTTCCCAAAGATCAAAATTTTCAATCTGAATATCTTCCAGTTGCAGAGCATAGTCGGGTGGAAGAGCCGCACCATCAAGGCCTATAGGTTCGCGCTCGAGATCTTTAATAAGTTCGCTGCGCTCCGTGTTACCGGAAGAGGGTGTGATGGTTAAATCATTTCCATAGGCGATGGAAGCACTCAGCGCGAGTGCAAAATAGGTCGCACGCTTAATAAACTGTGCGAATTGGAAAAGCGCTGTCTGCCTGGGAAAGGTCTGCAAAAGTATCAATAATCTGGTGGTTAGCCTGGTTAGGCTGTGCAGAGTCATGTGTATCGATGACTTGCAGGTTGTAATCGGAGCGTGCAATTGACGATGATGACTAAGTCAGAGGCCGCCTGAGCTTCATCGCCACTGATCAAAGCAAAGGACGATGCACATAGAATACACGGCAGTGTAGTTAACGAAATGAAAGCAAGTCAAGGAAAATGTTAGCAAATCTTGTGATTGATAGTGACAGTTTGCTAACGATGTTAGTCAATAACCATTATCGGAAAGAATTTTTCCATTCCCTGAGTGCGGCAAACGCTGCTACTGATGACACGGGTTCGGCATGGCTTAACTTTCCCGTATCGCGCAATGTTTGAGTAATCGCTGGCTGATCGTAGCGAAGAAAAGGATTCGTTTGCTTTTCTTCACCTAAAGTGGAGGGCACGGTCGATTCACCACGCTCACGAGCCGTCTGCACTTGCTTAAAACGCGCGGATAAAGCCGTATTGTTGGGGTCGACGGCCACCGCAAAGCGAAGATTGGAAGCGGTGTATTCATGTGCGCAATAGACGGCGGTATCTCCGGGCAGTTGGGCCAACTTTTGCAGCGAATGCAGCATCTGTTCGGGAGTGCCTTCAAAGAGCCGTCCACAACCGCAGGCAAAGAGCGTGTCTCCACAAAATAACCAAGGTGCACTGTAGTAGGCGATATGCCCTGCAGTATGCCCCGGCACATCCAGAACGGTCATGTTTAAACCCAGCGCGGGCAGGGTGATG
>CAINAY010000165.1 GCA_903846425.1 uncultured Noviherbaspirillum sp. | reverse complement strand
TGGACATGTCAGGCAATCTAAGGGATGGTCAGATATGTATAACTCCATCATGCCGCGGCGAATATCGGCAAGCTTTGGCGTTTGCGTCTTGACCTTCATACCGTTTTCAACCGGCGTGGTGCACGATGCGGGATACCCTTTACGGCCCTCGATTTCAACCAAGCAGACGCGGCAAGAACCAAATGCCTCGAGCGAATCGGTCGCACACAATTTTGGAACGTTGATTCCAGCTTCGGTGCTGGCACGCATCACTGAGGTACCTGCAGGTACCGTAATACTGACGCCATCAATCTCTAGCGTAACGCTGGTTGCTGATTCGCGTTGCGGAGTACCGTAATCGGTATCGTTGAGCTTATTCATGCTGCCTCCTTGGCTGTATTTTTTAGTTCCGCTTGTTTATTGTCGATGCCAAAATCTTCTGGGAAATGATTCATGGCAGAGAGCACGGGAAATGGCGTCATGCCACCCATTGCGCACAAAGAGCCATTTAGCATCACATCACACAGATCACGCACCAGATGAATCTGTTGTTCACGTTCTTCGCCGGCTATCACTTTATCGAGCGCCTCGACACCACGCGTAGAGCCGATTCGGCACGGCGTGCATTTACCGCATGACTCAACTGCGCAAAACTCCATCGCATAACGAGCTTGCTTAAGCATATCGACCGTGTCATCAAACACCACGATACCGCCATGACCCAAGGTGCCACCTAGCGCTAAAAATGCTTCGTAATCGAGCGGCGTATCAAATTGTGATTGCGGCAGATACGCACCTAATGGTCCACCGACTTGAACCGCACGTATTTCACGACCCGAACGCGTGCCGCCACCAAAGTCGTACAACATCTCACGCAAGCTGATACCGAAGGCTTTCTCAACTAAACCACCTTGTTTGATATTACCCGCGAGTTGTATTGGTAAAGTGCCGCGCGAGCGACCCATACCGTAGTCACGATAAAACGCAGCCCCGCGAGAAAAAATAATCGGCACTGAAGCGAGTGATATGACGTTATTGATTACCGTCGGTTTGCCGAACAAACCAGAAATGGCTGGCAGAGGCGGTTTTGCACGCACGATACCGCGACGACCTTCTAAACTTTCTAGTAATGCTGTTTCTTCACCGCAGACATACGAGCCTGCGCCAACGCGCACCTCAAGATGAAACGCATGGCCTGATCCCAAAACATTTTCACCTAAGTAGTTATTGTGCTCGGCAATGACAATCGCTTCATTCAATACATCAATCGCATGCGGGTACTCGGAACGAACATAGATGTAACCCTTAGTCGCACCGACAGCAAGACCCGCAATCGTCATACCTTCGATCAGCATGAAAGGATCATCTTCCATCACCATGCGATCTGAGAACGTACCCGAATCACCTTCATCGGCATTACATACGATGTACTTTTGCGAACCGGTTGTCGCACGCACCGTGTTCCACTTAATACCCGTTGGAAAAGCAGCGCCACCGCGTCCACGCAAGCCAGAATCGGTGACCTGCTGCACGATTTGTTCCTGGGTCAAGCCTAAGGCATTCTTCAAACCGACATAACCTTCATGCGCGACATAATCATCTATCGATACAGGGTCGGTAATGCCGATGCGTGCAAAAGTTAATCGTTCCTGATTTTTTAAAAATGGAATCTGTTCAGTTTTACCTAATGAAAGTGCATGCTTGCCACCTTGAGTGAAATTCGAATCAAACAAGGATTTCACATCCTCTTCCG
>CAINAY010000164.1 GCA_903846425.1 uncultured Noviherbaspirillum sp. | reverse complement strand
TTTACAATTCTGATCTAAAAATTAAAAGGAGATTTGAATGCGCTTTTCGACCTGTGACTTATGCGATGCCCATGAAGAGCAGCTAGCTAATGGCAGCCTGCGGGTTTTGCCTCCGGGATTTCATAGTTTCGGCAAGGTCAATCATTTTGCCGGAGCCGCACGTACCTTGAAGGTGTTTGAAGACAATGCGCTGGTTCGTTCTACGTTAGAGACTCCCGGCGAGAACAAAGTGCTGGTCGTAGATGGTGGCGGCAGTTTGCGCAGCGCTTTGGTGGGCGGCAATCTGGGTGCGTTAGCGGAGAAAAATGGTTGGGCTGGCGTGCTTGTGTATGGCAGCGTTCGTGACACGGTGGAATTACAGGCCTGTAACGTGGGTATTTTTGCGTTAGGTTCGATTCCCAGACGCAGTGCACGTAAAGGTGTCGGTGAAAAAGAGTGTGCCGTCACGGTTGCAGGAGTGATCGTTCATCCCGGTGAATGGATGTATGCCGATATTGATGGTGTTTTGATCTCTAACGAGAAGCTCGTTTGATGCCTAAGCCACCCTTCGATTGATATGCCGATTTATTTCACAATATGAAAATTTGTTTTTATATTGTGAAATGAAATAAGCTGCGCGGCAGCACCAATCCGTTTCATTTGGAGAAATTACTTTCCACATCGCAAAACGACAGTCATAAGCTATTGATTTAAAACAATAAAAATTATCTTATATGTCTTATATAAGACCTTGTTGCCGCGCAAAAAAACGCCTAAGATTCTCTCATCGGATTTCGTTTGATACCCCTTGTGATACTTACTCCAGGAGAATGCATTATGGCCACTCGCGAGCAGCAAATTCAGGCACTAAACAAAGATTGGGCTGAAAATCCACGTTGGAAAGGCATTAAGCGCAACTACACCGCTGAAGAAGTGGTCAATCTGCGCGGCTCTGTACAAATCGATCACACCTTAGCTAAGCGTGGCTCAGAAAAGCTGTGGAATCTGCTGCACACCGAGCCGTTCGTCAATGCGCTGGGCGCGTTGACGGGTAATCAGGCGATGCAGCAAGTTAAAGCAGGTCTGAAAGCTATTTATCTCTCTGGTTGGCAGGTTGCGGGTGATGCGAACCTCGCCGGTGAAATGTATCCCGATCAATCGCTGTATCCCGCCAACTCAGTACCGATGGTGGTAAAGCGTATCAACAATACTTTCCAGCGCGCTGATCAAATTCAGTGGTCTGAAGGTAAAAATGATGTTGATTTCTTCGCACCGATCGTCGCTGATGCCGAAGCTGGTTTCGGTGGTGTGTTGAATGCTTTCGAATTGATGAAGTCCATGATCGAAGCCGGCGCTGCTGGCGTTCACTTTGAAGATCAATTAGCTTCAGTAAAAAAATGCGGTCACATGGGCGGCAAAGTATTGGTGCCTTCACGTGAAGCAGTAGAAAAGTTAAACGCAGCACGTCTGGCAGCTGACGTATCAGGCACACCAACCATTTTGGTTGCTCGTACCGATGCAGAAGCAGCCGATCTGTTGACTTCGGATGTTGATCCTATCGATAGGCCCTTCTGCACAGGCGAGCGCACGGTTGAAGGCTTCTACAAGACGCGCGCAGGTGCTGATCAAGCGATTTCGCGCGGCCTAGCTTACGCACCGTATGCGGATCTGGTGTGGTGTGAAACAGGTAAGCCTGATTTGGCTTTCGCGAAGAAATTTGCAGAAGCTATTCACGCTAAATTCCCAGGCAAGATGCTGTCGTATAACTGCTCACCATCGTTCAACTGGAAGAAAAATCTGGATGATGCAACGATTGCTAAGTTCCAAAAAGAACTCGGCGCGATGGGTTACAAATTCCAGTTCATTACATTGGCTGGTTTCCACGCACTGAACTACTCGATGTTTAATCTGGCTCATGGCTATGCACGCAACCAGATGTCAGCCTTCGTTGAGTTGCAAGAAGCTGAATTCGCCGCTGCTGAAAAAGGCTTTACCGCCGTTAAGCACCAACGCGAAGTCGGTACCGGTTATTTCGATGCAGTGACTCAAGCCATTCAGCAAGGCCAGTCGTCAACGACGGCATTGCACGGTTCAACCGAAGACGAGCAATTCTTCGACAAGAAAGTCGCTTGATGTAAGGCAGAGAGGGCGCCCGAGCGCTCCGGCTGATCAGCGAAAGGCTGAGGAGACAAAGTCTAAAAGAAGGGCCGTACCTCACAAGGGTGCGGCTTTTTTCATTGGGCTTGATAGAATCTATGTCTTATCACTCGCCGCTACGGCTCTTTCATGTTCAGCTACCGTCACGCCTTTCACGCTGGGAACCACGCCGATGTGCTCAAGCACATGGTCTTAATCCAGTTATTGCAATACCTGAACCAAAAAGAAACCCCGTACATGGTGATTGACACCCATGCGGGTGCAGGCACCTATCAGCTCGATGGAGAGTACGCTAGTAAGAGTGGCGAAGCCGAATCCGGCATAGGACTGCTGTGGGATAGGGACGATGCCCCGAGCATAGTGTCAGAGTATCTCGAGCAGATCCGCGCGCTTAACCCCTCTGGCCGCTTGCGTCATTATCCTGGATCGCCTTTTTTGGCTGAACACATCATGCGCGAGCAAGATCGCTTGCGCTTATTTGAGATGCACCCCACCGATGTGCGCCAACTACAAGAGAATTTTCGCAAACTCGAAGCCCACCAAGTGGCTAACGGTGTTAACGCAACCACTCGTGGCAAGCGCGTGATGATTCAGCGTGCCGATGGCTACGCGGGTCTGAAAGCCTTATTGCCGCCGCCCTCACGTAGAGGTTTGGTTCTAATCGATCCATCGTATGAAGATAAAGATGACTATCGCAAGGTGAAAGTGGCCATTGAAGAATCGCAGAAGCGTTTTGCTACGGGTACCTTCGCGGTTTGGTATCCAGCCCTAGGTCGACTTGAATCACAGCAGCTGCCCGAACGCCTTAAGCGCTGCGCTGCCTCGGATTGGTTGCATGTCAGTTTGTCGATTAGCGGTTATGTCGAAGGTCTGGGCTTGCATAACAGTGGTATGTTCATCATCAACCCGCCCTGGACATTAAAGGCCGCATTAGAGCAGGCAATGCCGTGGTTGGCAGATGTGCTGGGTCAGGGAACCGGTAGCTTCGTGCTGCAATCGGGCACTGCAGCGCGGGCTAAGAAAGAGCGCGACGAATGAACAAAGCCTTTGTCAAAGAATCGTCTGGCGAGGATGATGATGACGAACTGGGTCAAGGTCTGCCCCCGATTCCAGCGGGCGCTAAAAATTACATCACACCACAGGGTTATCAACGTATTCGCGAAGAGCTGTTCAGTTTGATTGATGATCAGCGGCCCGAGGTGGTGAAGATTGTTCACTGGGCTGCATCGAACGGGGACCGTTCTGAAAACGGCGACTACATTTATGGCAAACGTCGCTTACGTGAAATTGATCGACGTATTCGTTTTTTAACTAAACGTATGGATCTTGCGGAAGTGGTTGATCCCGCAATTCATCATGGCAGTGATCAAGTGTTTTTTGGTGCGACTGTAACGTACCTCAATCGTCAAGGCGTGGAGCAAACGATACGAATTGTCGGTATCGATGAGATCGATCCCTTGAACGGAAAAATTAGCTGGGTTTCACCGGTGGCACGCGCATTGACTAAATCAAGAGAAGGCGATGTTGTCACGCTGAATACACCCTCGGGTCTTGACGAGCTCGAAATAATTACCGTTGAATACCCTGCGCCGGTCTGACGTAAAATAATGTAATTCGAAGATTCATAACACTAGAAATACATGGCCATCGTTTTCCCTACATTAAATCACCCGTTGCGAGTTCCCCTCTCTGCGGAAATTCACTCGCGCCCACCAATACGGCTTGAAGCGCCCGAGCGCATCACCCATTTAGGTATCTTCGGTCGTAACGAGCCTGAAGAAAACAAAACAGTCGGTGTACAGACTCAATTACTGGCTGACTTATGCATACACTTCGGTGTCACACCGCCCGTGGTAGAGGCTAAATATTTTTTTCATGACTTTGGTCGTTTTCGCTTGAAGTGGGAAGGCCACAGCGAATTTTCTAGTTTCACCTTTGTTTCGAGCGTGCATGGCGACTCAAAACCTGAGGGATTGTTTGAACGCATGCCTTCCGAAGAGCTCCCTCATGAATGGCTTTTGCGCTTGCAAGGTAAGTTGATGGTGGCAACCCACATCGTGCTTGAAAGTTCAGCGATGCCTTCTGATGAAGCTGTACCGCACATGCGTCGCTTATTCGAAAGTAATCCAATCGTAGGATGCGAAGCGTCACAGGCGGCGCAGGTTTGGACAGATTTTCAGATTCATGCCAGTGGTTTCGTTCGATTTGTAATTCGTGATGCTGGCTTGAAAGGCCAGCAAGCCGGTCGACTAGTGCAACGAATTCTTGAAATTGAAACCTACCGCAAGATGGCAATGCTGGGCTTGCCTAACGCGCAACGTGCTAGTCCAGTACTCAACATTATTGAAGCGGAGCTCGCGTCTCAAACAGCTGCCATGGTCGACATGGATAAGACGGGTCACAAAGGTGACGAACAAGGCATGGCAGAAGAGCAGCTTCTACTTGAACGTATTACTAGCTTAGCCGCACGACTAGAACAGCTCGCTGTCGATAATAGCTATCGATTTTCTGCATCGAATGCCTACTTTAAATTAGTTCATTCGCGTATTGAAGAATTGCGAGAGCGTAGGATTGAAGGCGTACCAACCATAAGCGAGTTTATGCAGCGCCGTCTTACTCCTGCAATGAATACTTGTTTATCTACTGATCGCCGACAAAAAACGTTGGCAGAACGAATAGCCAATACGAATTCTTTATTAAGAACGCGTGTTGGCATTCGACAGGAGCAGCAAAACAATCAAATTCTTCAGTCAATGAATAAGCGCGCAGCGCAGCAATTGCGTTTGCAGCAAGCTGTTGAAGGTTTGTCGGTAGTGGCTATTTCTTACTACCTAGCGGGTTTGGTGAGTTATGCCGGTAAGGCGCTCAAAGCCGCAGGTCTGCACATTGATACTGACCTTGTGACGGGCATCTCATTGCCAGTGCTGGCATTGATTGTCTGGCTGGGGTTAAAACAAATGAAAAAGAATCTGAATTAATTCATCTCGCGTCGCGGTGAACGCAACGTTAAACGAGATGATTGAGTTAACCACGCTCACGTAAGATACGTTCAACGCCTTTGACGCGTTTAACATTGCGCATCAGTCGCGCGAGATGAATTCGGTCTTCAACTTGTACGGTAAATTTCAATTCAGTCATTAGGCCAGTGTGGTTTTCATCCATGCTGACGTGAACGATATTTGAGTCGGATTCATTAATCTCTGCAGCCAATCGCGCCAGAGCACCTTTTTCATCCTGCAAAAGCACTCGGATACGGCATTCGAAACGACGAGCATGGTCTGCCGCCCAACTCACATCAATCCAACGACTTTGTTCTTTAGCACGCTGACGTTTTGCCACTTCACAATCAGCCACATGAACTTGCAGTGTCTGGTCGCGTCGCAATTGGCCTGCTAAGGCATCACCTGGGATAGGCAGACAACACGTCGCAAGTTGTACGGATGTGCTGGGTTCACGCCCTGAAATAATGACTGGTTTGATTTTGCTTTCAGCGCTAGTTATTGATTGTCTTGGCTGGTTTTTGTCAGCCTGATTCGCTTCCAAGCCTTGAATGTGTCGTGCGACCAGCATGGCCATACGCTTACCAACACCAATCTCTGCGTACAGATCACTGACAGATTTAACGCCGGTTTCATTCAATAGACGATCAGCAATGTGAGTAGCAATTTTAGAGGGTAGTTCCAGCACAGCCAGTGATTGCTCTAACAGCATGCGACCAAGATCGATCGCTTCTTCTCTGTCGATAGTTCGTAAATGGTGGCGTATCGCAGAGCGTGCCTTTCCGGTGCGTACGAAGGTCAGCCAATTCGGAGTGGGGCGTGCATCATCCGATACATCAATGGCGACGATATCGCCGTTACGCAATTCGGTTTTAAGTGCTGCTTGCTCGTGATTGATGCGCGCAGACACCGCGTGGTCGCCAATGTCAGTATGAATGGAATACGCAAAATCCAGCGCAGTAGCCCCTCGAGGCAGTGCGATGATGATCGATTTTGGGGTGAACACATACACAGAGTCGGGAAATAAATCGACTTTGACATGTTCAAGGAATTCCGCCGAGTCACCTGTTTGATGTTGAATATCCAGCAGCGATTGTAGCCAAGCGTGTGTACGCTGCTGCAGATCGGTTAATTGTCCGTCTTTATTTTTGTATAGCCAATGGGCCGCAACACCAGACTCAGCCACACCATGCATATTCTCGGTGCGAATCTGAAATTCAACCGGAGTGCCATACGGACCAATCAAAGTCGTATGTAGAGACTGGTACCCGTTGAGCTTGGGTATAGCAATGTAATCTTTGAATTTACCCGGCATAGGCTTAAACAGCGCATGCAGTGTACCGAGCGCCCTATAGCAGCCATCAAAATTTTCGACCACGACGCGAAACCCATACACATCAAGTACTTGTGAAAAAGTCAGATGCTTGTTGCGCATTTTTCGATAAATGCCGTACAAGGTTTTCTCACGACCGTACACACCAGCCTTAATGCCAGCACGATCCAGGGACTCTTTGACGGATGTCAGTATCTTGCTGACCACCTCACGACGATTGCCTCGGGCAGCACGCAGTGCTTTTGAAATCGTGCGATAGCGTAGCGGGTATAAGTGAGCGAAAGAAAGCTCTTGCAGCTCGCGATAGATATTGTTGAGACCTAATCGGTGTGCGATCGGCACATACACTTCCATAGTCTCGCGCGCAATGCGTCGACGTTTTTCGGATGACATGGCATCCAAGGTACGCATGTTGTGCAGACGATCGGCCAGTTTGACTAAAATAACGCGGACATCTCGTGCCATCGCCAATAGCATTTTGCGGAAATTTTCCGCTTGCTGTTCGACCTGACTTTGGAATTCAATTTTGTCTAGCTTAGACAAGCCGTCGACCAGAGCGGCGACGGGTGCACCAAAACGTTCGATTAACTCATCTTTACGAACGTCCTGATCTTCCATGACGTCATGGAGCAGGGCAGCCATAATCGCTTGCGCATCGAGTTTCCACTCGGCGCAGATTTCGGCCACAGCAATTGGATGAGAAATATACGGTTCGCCAGACTTACGCACCTGACCCAGATGCATCTCATCTGAGAAACGGTAGGCTTCTTTGATTTTTTTGAGTTCGGCTGGGCTGAGGTATTCAGCCAGCGTTGCAGTTAACTCGGTAACGGACGCAACGCCCACCGCATTCGGTGGACTTTTTTCAGACAGTGGGAGAAATTTCGATGGCGCAGCCGCTGATGTCCTCCGGGTAGCGGAGGGTGCAGGGGTATCAGCGGATGTCGGATTCATCAGAGCCGACCCGTGTTCACGGGGTTATCGTAATTAGCCGGGTACTTTTTTCAGCATTTCTATGCCGACCAAACCAGCAGCGACTTCGCGCAATGCGGTAACGGTAGCTTTGTCGTCTGACAGTACTTTCGGGGTGTGACCCTGAAGCAGTTGACGAGCACGATAGGTGGCAACCAGCGTGAGCTGAAAGCGATTAGGGATACGTTTCAAACAGTCTTCGACAGTAATGCGTGCCATGATGTCTCCAGAGTTCGGACTAGATTAATTCTGTTTAACGTGAATGCCGAAATTGGCAAATAGAGAGCGGTTACGCTCAGCCTGCTGCGAGAACCGGCAGCGTGAGGCCTGGACGATAGCGATTAATTGATTCAGCGCTAACTCAAATTCTGTGTTGATAATAACATATTCGAACTCAGGGGCATGGGCTATCTCGCTGCTGGCCGCTTGCACTCGTCTAGCAATGACTTCATCAGTATCTTGTGCGCGTTTACGCAGTCGCTCTTCTAACGTCGCCAGCGATGGTGGCAGAATGAAAATACCAACCGATTCAGGATAGTGTTTTCTGATTTGCTGCGCGCCTTGCCAATCAATCTCCAG
>CAINAY010000163.1 GCA_903846425.1 uncultured Noviherbaspirillum sp. | reverse complement strand
TCGGCGCCGCAGCCTAGCCCCAAACCGCAGCCATCTGCGCCCAAGGCACAAACCGCTGCGCCAGAAGCAACGGGCACGGCAATAGCCACTGCGCCCATTCCTAAAGCCGAGATCAACGTCAACGTCGAACAGATGAAGAAAAATCTCGACCAGGCGATTGGTCAGCTCAACGACAACATGCGTGACGGTGGCAGAAATCTCGCCTTCGCCATGGATGAAACTCTGGGGCGCCCCGTTATCGTCGTTAAAAAAGAAGATACCGGCGAAGTCATTCGTCAGATCCCGAATGAGGTCGTCATCAAGGTTGCGCACAGCATGGAAAAGCTCAAGGGCTTACTTTTTAATACGCGCGCCTAAACATTTTATTAAAGCTTTTTTTTTCAGTACCGATTCATCAAACGTCAAGAAAAGATTCTTGAGTGATTCAGGTAAATCTAATTTAGGAGAACACCATGTCAGTGATTAACACCAACCTCAAAGCGCTCGTTGCCCAAGAGTCGATGCGCTCGAGCGATCTCAAATTGAGCGCCGCCATGGAGCGTCTCTCAACTGGATCGAGAATCAACTCCGCCAAGGATGACGCAGCTGGTCTAGCGATTTCGAATCGTATGACATCGCAAATCCGCGGCATGGCTAAAGCCATCCAGAATACCAATGATGCGATCTCGATGACGCAGACCGCTGAAGGTGCCTACAAAGGTGTCAACGACATCCTGGCACGTATGCGTGAATTGTCAGTTCAGTCCGCTACTGGCACTATGAATGATAACGATCGTTCATCGATTCAACTCGAAGTAGCTCAGTTGAAGTCGCAGATTGATGACATCGCTACTAAAACTAATCACAACAACATCAAGTTGTTAGATGGCTCAGCACAAAAAGTAGTGATCCAAACGGGTACTAACCAAGGCGACACAATCAACCTGAATTTCGCATCAGCTCGTACAAAAGATATCGGTGTAGGTACACGTGCAACACTGGCATCAGCTGGTGGTCAGTATGTAGCTGCAACGTCGTTCGATGCTCTGGAAGACAGCGCTATGTATTTGAACGGTGTCGCTATCGGTGCATCACAAGCTCTGTCTGACAATGGCTCGACAGTGGCTGCTAGCGCCAGCGCGATTTCTAAAGCGGCTGCGATCAATGCAAAATCTGACTTAAGCGGCGTGTACGCTAAAGTGGATACCAACGTTGTTTCTGGCACCGGTGGCATGACCGCTACTGCTCTGACTGGCACGATCACCATCAATGGCGTGACAACCGACTCGTTCTCGACCAGCGCTGCTAGCACTTCGCTCAGCCGTAAGCAAACTGTCGTTGCGATCAATGCTAAATCTGAACAAACCGGCGTGGTAGCGATCGATACCGAAGACGACACCTTAGGCGTTACATTGCAAGCTGCCGATGGTCGTAATATCGATATCGCATTCAATACGTTGACTGCAGCTACAACCGGCGTGCGCGATACAGGTACCTTTGTTGGTAGCTATAACCTGTTCACACTGGATAGCCGCGCTATCGATGTTAGCTTCCAGACCGGCGACCAAAACGTCGAGGCTTTCAGTGGCCTGCGTAACGGTAGCTATGCATCTGATACCGCTTTGTACAATACCTACAAGCGCGCTACAGCAGCTGAAGCGACTGCACCATCGGATACCACTACCGGTACATTGAGCAACGATAGCTTGATCATCAACGGTGTTGCTATCGGTCAGGCACTCGCTACTGATGATACCGCTTCGGATACCACTTCTGCATCCTCCACACGTGAAGCTAGCGCGATCGCCATCTCTGCAGCTATCAACCGTAAAACGGATCTGACTGGCGTGACTGCTTCAGCATCACCTAACGTGATTCGTGGCGAAGGCTTTACTGCAGGAACATCCGCTGATGTTTACCTCAATGGCGTGACATTTACTGCCAATGCGGTGACTCGTAATGCAGTTATCGATTCATTCAACGATGTATCTGACCGTACGGGTGTAGTTGCTAGCGCCTGGGGTGAAGGCATCGAACTGCGTGCAGTTGATGGCCGTAACATCTCGATCGGCTCAGCGACAGCTGATAACATTGGCTTAACTGGTATTGGCATCGGTTCAGCTGCAGGTTCTGCAACTGCTGTGACTTACTATTCACAAGTCACTATGCAGTCGGATAACAAATTCACGGTCAAATCCGGTAACGCAGGCATCCCTAACCTGGAACTCTTGGGCTTCCGTCAAGGCACTTTCGGTGGTGCTGATAACGGCCTGAAGATCAACCAAGTGGACGTGTCGACTGTATCCGGCGCTAACCAAGCGATCGTGGCTATCGATGCAGCTATCGAAACCATCAGCAAATCCCAGGCGAACTCGGGTGCGTTGAACAATCGTATGGACTACATCGTTGCCAACTTGTCGGAAGCTAGCCAAAATATGTCTGCATCACGCAGCCGTATCTTGGATACAGACTACGCAAGCGAGACCACCTCATTGGCGAAACAGCAGATCATTTCGCAAGCGGCTACAGCAATGTTGGCGCAAGCGAACCAGCAACCACAGTCGGTGCTGTCGCTGTTGAAGTAATCGCTACTTAAGCAAAACGATACGGGGGTGGAAACACCCCCGTATTTTTTTGTCTGTTGAAATCGTTATGAATGAATGAAACAGATAGATAAGATCTTCTGACCTCAGTCCTGCTTATGGTGTGATGCATTTGCTAATAAGTGAAGCGCATAGGCATGACGGCCTCACCAACTCCGCAGCAATACCCCGCCGGTTGCTCACCTGCAGCTGGGCAGAATTCCTCCAGCCCGACAACGCCATCATTTGAATACTAATAAGTTTGGTTAAGTACGAAGCTCACCGCATAACTTGCTACGAATTTCAGTCGCTGTAATGCCAGCGGAACTCATAGTCAGCTACCCTACTCTGCGAACAGATGAAATAACGGTAGCCATGAAGTGTACAAAAAAGGACGCAAAAAAAGG
>CAINAY010000162.1 GCA_903846425.1 uncultured Noviherbaspirillum sp. | reverse complement strand
CCGTCGCCAACAAGCGACCATTCGCAGCGCAATAGCCGGAGAGCTGAGCATGGTGCTCATCCAGACTGGCGAGATCGTTAGTTAGCTGATTTTGAAGAAAATTTATCGCATCTTGGCCGGATACAGACAAGATCCCTTGGTCGATCAAGGGACTGATAAATCCATGCTGTAAGAGATTGGGTGGCAATGCAACGGCTGATTCTGAGCCTGAGGCCGCAAGAGCGGGCACACCTTGCTTACTCAGAAAATCCAGCCATGTAGAGGAGGGTTCAGCCATGAATTCGGTGTAATTCCCTGTAGGAAGCTATCATTACGGGACGGATTATAGAGGCGCGCAGAAAATCGCGTTGGAAAGGCCCGTAAAAAGCCTGCGCAGTCTTAAAAATCAGCGCAGCCAAGCAAGGCGAGGGAGTCGACATTGGGAATAATTAAAAAACTCGTAGCACTGATCATACTGTTAGCGCTACTTAGCAGCGCCTTTCTGGTGTATTGGGTGCGTGACCCATTAATTGCCCCCAACGGTCAGCCCATAGAATTCAATATCGCACCCGGCAGTGGCTTGCGCTCGGCTATGAAACAAGTACAAGCCGAAGTCATACCCGCCAACCACTGGCTGATGGAATTTTTGGCACGTGGCATGGGTAAGGGCGCAGCGATTAAGCCGGGAAGCTACCGGCTTGAGCCCGGCACCAATCCAATTGGCTTACTCGACCAGCTAGTTCGCGGCAACACCATCAAAGAATCGCTCACCATTATTGAAGGTTGGACCTTCCTGCAGATGCGCGCCGAGCTAGCTAAGCAAAAATGGTTGAAGCAAGAAAGCGCAAATTTACCTGTCGAGCAATTGCTGGAAAAAGTCGCACCTGGATTTCCACATCCCGAGGGCATTTTTTATCCCAGCACCTATGTCTTTGAGCGCGGCACCAGTGATCTGACAATCTACCAACAAGCGCACCAGCAGCTAATGAAAAAGCTCAAGCAATCGTGGGCTAATCGCGCGGCTGATTTACCCTACGATAATCCGTATGAGGCGCTGATAATGGCGTCTATCGTAGAAAAAGAAACCGGCAAAGCTGCTGAGCGAGCAAAGATCGCTTCAGTGTTTGTTAATCGTATGCGGCGCGGCATGTTGCTGCAAACTGATCCTACGGTCATCTACGGCATGGGTGAACGCTTCGATGGCAATATCCGTAAACAAGATTTGCAGACTGACACACCCTACAATACGTATACACGTAGTGGATTGCCACCAACACCGATCGCTTTACCTGGCAAAGATGCGATTGATGCAGCATTGAATCCGGCGCCTGGTAAAGATTTATATTTTGTAGCTCGAGGTGATGGCAGCAGTCAGTTTTCAGATAACCTTGAAGACCACAACAAAGCCGTCAACAAATATCAGCGAAGATAGTCATAGACGAGGGCATAGCTAGCAGGCATTCATGGATAAAGGCAAGTTCATTACCTTCGAAGGTATCGATGGTGCGGGTAAATCCACTCACGTCGAAACGATCTCCGCGTATCTGCGCGCCAAAGGAAAGACCGTTGTTACCACGCGCGAGCCGGGTGGCACTCCCCTAGGCGAGCGCTTGCGCGAACTCTTATTACATGAACCCATGCATCTTGAAACGGAAGCGCTACTGATGTTTGCTTCTCGTCGCGAGCACATAGATAAATTGATTGCACCTGCGTTAAAGCGCGGCGACTGGGTTATTTCGGATCGATTTACCGATGCGTCATTCGCGTATCAAGGAGGCGGACGAGAATTAGCAACGCATAAGCTCGACATACTCGAGCAATGGGTGCATGCCGACTTTCAACCCCATTTAACTCTGCTGTTCGACGTGCCACTGGACGTCGCCAGAGCGCGCCTGGACAACACCCGAACGCTCGATAAATTTGAACGCGAAAAACACGATTTTTTTGAAAAAGTACGTAATGCTTATTTGCAGCGTGCAGCGCAATTCCCGCAACGCATACGTGTGGTGGACTCTACCCAGCCGCTGGCCAACGTAAATCAGCAAATAGAACAATTGATCGATCAGCTGGATGAGTGATTTTCTTTATCCTTGGCAGGCAAACGATTGGCAGCGCTGGCAACAAATGCGCGAACGCATGCCGCACGCCCTATTGATTCATGGGCCGAATGGGATAGGTAAAGTCGATTTTGCAGAGCATGCCGCCCGCTCGTTGTTGTGTGAGTCGCCGACGGACGATGGCCATGCGTGCGGAACCTGCGCTTCCTGCGGCTGGTTTGAACAGTACAGTCACCCCGATTATCGTCGGGTACGGCCTGAGGCTTTAGATGCGGAAGATGAAGACGACGCTCCTAGCGAGAGCGAAGAAACTAGTACCAAAAAATCCGCTAGCAGCAAAACACCTTCGCGCGATATCCGCATTGAGCAAATTCGTTCTTTAGCGAGCTTTATGAATGTATCAACGCACAGAGCTGGCCGTCGAGTTATCTTGCTCTACCCCGCTGAAGCTTTAAATGCACCTTCAGCGAATGCGTTGTTAAAAACCTTGGAAGAGCCACCACCCGATACCGTATTTTTATTAGTCTCGGATCGTATCGACCGCTT
>CAINAY010000161.1 GCA_903846425.1 uncultured Noviherbaspirillum sp. | reverse complement strand
TCTACTATTTTCGTTGCCCAAACCTATCCCGTACGCCATGAATCCAAGCCAAAACCCTGCCTTTTTAGAACAATACGGCCCGCGCGAATGCATGGACTACGACGTCGTCATAGTCGGCGGCGGTCCGGCGGGACTCTCCTCCGCCATTCGCTTGAAGCAACTGGCCGAAAAACAAGGCAAAGAAATATCGGTTTGTGTGCTAGAGAAAGGCAGCGAACCCGGCGCTCACATCCTTTCTGGCGCCGTCATGGATCCGCGTGCCATGAGCGAGTTATTCCCCGATTGGAAAGAGCGCGGCGCACCGCTTAACACCGCTGTCACTGAAGATCGGTTTCTATTTTTAACTGAGACTAGCGCTACCAGCACACCGCAATGGATGCTGCCCGACTGCTTTAAAAATCACGGAAACTACGTCATCTCACTCGGCAACGTCGTGCGCTGGCTCGCGCAGCAAGCTGAGAGCATGGGCATAGAAATTTTTCCCGGCTTTACGGCAGCTGAAATTTTATATGACGAGCAATGTGCTGTGGTCGGCGTTGCTACTGGCAATATGGGTGTCGATCGTGACGGCAAACCCACCAGCGAATTTCAGCTGGGTATGGAGTTACGCGCTAAGTACACCTTGTTTGCCGAAGGCGCGCGCGGGCACTTAGGTAAGCAGTTAATTTCTGCTTATCGGTTAGATGAAGGTCGTGATCCGCAAACCTACGGCATAGGCCTCAAAGAGCTATGGGAGATCGATCCGGCAAAACATCAGCCCGGTCTTGTGATTCACACCGCCGGTTGGCCACTCGACTCTGACACCTACGGCGGGTCCTTCCTGTACCACTTAGAAAATAATCAAGTCATGGTGGGCTACGTCGTTGGTCTGGCGTATCAAAATCCTTATCTGTCACCCTTCGAAGAATTTCAGCGCTACAAAACGCACTCCGCCATACGCGGATTTTTCGAAGGCGGAAAACGTGTCTCTTATGGCGCGCGCGCCATTACCGCAGGCGGCATTCAATCACTGCCCAAGCTCACCTTCCCGGGTGGCGCACTAATAGGCTGCGATGCTGGATTTTTGAATGCGAGCCGTATTAAGGGCAGTCACACCGCCATGAAGTCCGGCATGCTTGCTGCAGATGCAGCGTTTGATGCCATCGTATCTGAGCGTGCGCAAGATGAACTCACCGCCTATGCAACGTCCTTTGAAAAATCTTGGTTACATGAAGAACTGCATGTCGCGCGCAACTTCAAACCCTTGATGAGCAAAGGTTTATATACCGGCGCGCTGATGGTAGGCATTGATCAATTAGTGCTGCGTGGTAAAGCGCCATGGACCTTGCACCATACGCATGCTGACCATGAAATGCTCAAACCTGCTTCCGAGTGCGAACCTATCATTTATCCTAAACCGGATGGCAAACTGACCTTTGATCGTCTGTCGTCGGTATTCATATCGAATACCAACCACAACGAACATCAGCCGGCACATCTCACCTTAAAAAATCCAGCCGTACCTGTTGATATCAATCTCGCGCAATACGCCGGTCCTGAATCTCGCTACTGCCCGGCCGGAGTATATGAATATATTAACGACACGAACGGCGATCGATTGCAAATCAATGCGCAAAACTGCGTGCATTGCAAAACCTGCGATATCAAAGACCCGACTCAAAATATTGTGTGGGTGACACCAGAAGGTGGTGGTGGTCCCAACTATCCGAATATGTAATCAGAGGTAGTCATCTATCGTGACCACACCGGATGAAGTTTCAGTTGAATCGCATGAGCCTCCTGCATCGGTGTCGCTAGCTGAAGCTTTTCGCTACTGGTTAAAATTAGGTTGCATTAGTTTTGGTGGTCCCGCGGGACAAATCGCTCTGATGCATGCTGATTTGGTTGAGCGCAAGCGCTGGATTTCAGAACGTCGCTTTCTCCACGCGCTTAATTACTGCATGCTCTTACCCGGCCCTGAAGCCATGCAGTTAGCGGTCTATATCGGATGGCTAATGCATCGCACCGTTGGCGGCATCATGGCAGGCGCATTGTTTGTGCTGCCATCCTTGCTGATGTTTATCGGGCTTTCATGGTTGTACGTATCGTTTGGTGATTTGCCGGTCGTGGCCGGAATTTTATTCGGCATCAAACCAGCCATCGTCGCCATCGTACTTTCAGCGGCTTGGCGTATGGGTTCGCGCACACTTAAAAATCGCTGGTTAATCGGTATCGCTGTACTCGCTTTTATTTCTATCTCCGTAGCTCAACTGCCATTCCCGCTCATCATTGGTGTAGCTGCGGTGATGGGCTTCATCGGCGGTCGCGTTATGCCGGATTTTTTTCAACCCGGCGGTGCTCACCCATCAAGCATCATCACCTATGGATCTGCGCTTATCGATGACAACACACCACCTCCCGCGCATGCCACTTTCAGTCGTCGCAAACTACTACTAACCAGTGCGATCGGCATAGCCATCGCCGTCACCGGTATGGCCTTACTCTATCTACTGCTAGGTGAAAAAAATCCGCTGTCTCAAATGGCGTGGTTTTTTACTAAAGCAGCGCTACTCACCTTTGGTGGCGCGTATGCGGTACTGCCTTATGTCTATCAAGGTGCGGTCACTACGTTTCAATGGCTCACTCCTGATCAAATGATGGATGGCTTAGCCTTAGGTGAAACTACACCGGGCCCATTGATCATGATCGTTGCGTTCGTCGGCTTCATCGGTGGCTGGACCAAAGAAATTTTCGCAAACTTCTCCTTGTTTGGGCCGATCGCCCTCTTTGCCTCGGGCACCGCAGGCGCTTTGGTTGCCACTTTTTTTACCTTCCTGCCCTCATTCATCTTTATCTTAGCGGGTGGCCCTTTTGTCGAAGCGACACGCGACAATATTCGCTTAACTGCGCCGCTAACCGCGATTTCTGCCGCTGTCGTGGGCGTCATCACCAGCCTGGCTATTTTTTTTGCTGATCAGGTATTTCATATTTCCCAGCCGCTCAGTCACTGGGATAGCGCCTCCATCGCCATCGGGCTAGCCGCTGCTATCGCGCTGATGCGCTTTAAAGTCAGTGCGACGCGCGCAATCGTTGCCTGTGCGGTTGCCGGCCTCGTGGTATCTTACGTGCCCTGGTGGTAGTCTCGCATTACGTGGGGC
>CAINAY010000160.1 GCA_903846425.1 uncultured Noviherbaspirillum sp. | reverse complement strand
GGATAAGTGGTGAGTTTGAACGACCGTTACGTAGTCATTGGTAATCCTATCGCGCATAGCAAATCGCCGCAAATACATGCGCGATTCGCCGAGCAAACCTCACAATCGATACAGTACGAACGTTTGTTGGCACCGCTCGATGCGTTTGATCAGACCGTGAAATCATTTATTGCTTCAGGCGGTCTCGGCGCGAATGTGACTGTCCCTTTTAAGTTAGATGCATTTCGTGCTTCGACTCAGCTATCAACACGTGCGCGTGCTGCTGAAGCGGTCAACACATTGAGATTTGATGCAGGCGAGATTTTTGGCGATAACACCGATGGTGTCGGTTTAGTGCGTGACATTGTTCACAATGCTAAGTTTACGATCTCTGGCAAGACCGTACTTTTGCTCGGCGCAGGCGGTGCGGCACGTGGCGTGATTCAAGCGTTGCTGGCTGAGAGTCCATCGCAACTCATCATTGCAAATAGAACTCCCGAGCGTGCGAGCGAATTAGTCGAGCAATTTGCGCATGAAGCAAATGGCCTTTTGCAAGCTAGCAGCTTTGCTGATTTAAAATCGAATTTTGATTTGATAATCAATGCCACATCTGCGAGTTTGGCGTCTGAACTGCCTTCAGTACCTGCGTCAATATTTGCATCGCAGAGTTTTGTGTACGACATGATGTATTCGTCTCATCCCACCTTATTCATGCAACTCGCTACTTCACACGGAGCGATTACTCGCGATGGCTTGGGTATGTTGGTCGAGCAGGCAGCTGAATCATTTTTTGTCTGGCGCGGTGTACGCCCCGAGACTGCTTCTGTTTATCAGTGGCTTAGAACTCAGCTATGAAACTGCGGCGCAAAATCATGCTGTGGCTGGTGGCGTTGCCATTGGCGCTGCTGCTGTTGATTCAGGCCTGGTATCTGCTGCATATTTGTTGGTGGGTGAATCACAATCCTACATCCACAGCGTTTATGCGAACGCAATTAGAAAAACTTCAGCAAAAAAATCCCAAAGCAAAATTACAGCACACCTGGGTGCCTTACAACCGAATCTCGGTTCATCTGAAGCGCGCCATCATTGCTGCTGAAGACGCTAACTTTGCCGAGCACGATGGTGTGGACTGGGAAGCCTTGCAGAAAGCCTACGAAAAAAATGCCAAGAAGGGCAAAGTGGTTTCTGGTGGCTCGACGATCACTCAACAACTCGCTAAAAACTTATTTCTTTCAGGACAGCGCAGTTATTTGCGTAAAGCCGAAGAGATGGCGATTACCTTCATGCTGGAAATGGTGATGGATAAACGTCGTATATTTGAGATCTATCTGAATGTCATTGAATTGGGTTCAGGTGTATTTGGCGCAGAAGCTGGAGCGCAGCGCTACTTTGGCGTTTCGGCCGCAGCGCTAGGTCCTTCGGAGGCGGCACGGTTGGCGGTGATGCTGCCCAACCCGCGCTACTTTGGTAAACACATGGACTCGAATTATCTTGCCCGCCGCAGCGCTCTTATACAGCAGCGCATGAGTAGCTCAGACTTGCCGTAAGCCAGACGCCATTCGTTAAGGTCCTAATGTTGGTCAACCCAGATTAATCATAGAAATTCAAATTATCTGTAAAGCGAGTGCTCTTGACCTTGCCTCCGCTGCGCTATCTCAGTAAACTCGCGGGGTTTAGAACAACGGAGACCCTCTTTGGGCAGTCCCTCTTCATTTCACCGACCGTCATTTGGCGGGCCCGTCGCAAGTTAAGGTGCACTTCAATGCGCCGCTGGCCGGGTTCCGGTGAGCAGGCGCGCAGGGCCTAACGGCCGCGTTTCCTGGTTTTATTTTTTTGCAGATAGCCACGCTGCTGCCGTTGTTGCGTGCTACGCGGCTGGGAGAACTGATGATTAATGTATTCGTGCTGCAAAATGGCCGACTAAGTCAGGCCAACATCGAGACCCGAGAGGACTTGGAAAAAACATCGCCGATCTGGGTTGATTTGACTGATCCTAGCGATGAAGAACGCGACTGGGTTCGTCAAATTTATGGTGTAACGCTGCCGGATGAAGATGAAGTCAAAGACATTGAAGCCTCCGCGCGTTACTACGAAGCCGACAATGGCGATCTGCACCTGCGTTCCGATTTTCTTTTAGAAGAAGATGAGGGTGAGTCGCGTGTAGTCACTGTCGCATTTATTTTGGCCAAAGAGTTACTGTTCTCCGTACATAACGATGATCTTCCTGTATTTCGCTTAGTGCGTTTACGCGCGCGTTCCCGCCCGGGTTCTATTGGTGACTTCAAAGATGTGTTGCTTGATCTGTATGCGACCGATGTTGAGTATTCAGCCGATGCACTTGAGGGTATTTATTTAAATCTGGAAGAAGTCAGTCGTAGCGTATTGCAGAAAGAATTTAGTGACCAAGATGCCGCCGAGTCCTTGAGCGCGATGGCTCGTGAGGAGGATTTGAATGGTCGCATTCGTCGTAACATGATGGACACGCGTCGTGCGGTGAGTTTTTTGATGCGCGGCCGTTTGTTAAACTCAGATCAATTCGATGATGCGCGACAGATTTTGCGCGACATCGAATCATTGGATGGTCACACTGCTTTCTTGTTCGATAAAATTAACTTTTTAATGGATGCCACAGTCGGTTTCATTAACATCAATCAGAATAAGATCATCAAAATTTTCTCGGTCGCCTCGGTCGCATTTTTGCCGCCGACACTGATCGCTAGTATCTACGGAATGAATTTCCGCATTCTGCCCGAACTTGACTGGTCACTAGGTTATCCGCTCGCGCTGGTATTAATGATCATTAGCGCTGTGACACCGTTTTGGTACTTCCGTCGGCGAGGCTGGCTGAAATAATTTGGGCTAGGCAGATTGCCTGCGCAAACTCTTCTGTTTATTGACGTAGAGTTTAATTAGGGTGCAGCGATGCACCCTAATTATTTTGGATGACGCTTATTTACTTAACTTAGCAAACGCTTTTTTCGCAATGCTAATCGTTTGATCAATGACGGCATCATCATGTGCCGCTGACACAAAGCCTGCTTCAAAAGCAGATGGTGCGAGGTAGACACCTTCATCCAACATGGCATGGAAAAATTGATTAAACAGGTCTTTGTTACACGTCATCATTTCAGTGTAATTGGTCGGAATTTTGTCTTTGAAATAAATACCAAACATACCGCCAACCGCATCCCCACAAAATGCAATACCACTTGCTGCAGCTTGTGCGGATAAGCCATCAATGAGTTTGCGAGTTTGCTTAGTCAGATTTTCAAAGAAGCCTGGCTTTTGAATAATTTTTAGTGTGGCCATACCTGCGGCTACAGCGACCGGATTACCGGATAGCGTACCTGCTTGATACACCGGACCGAGCGGAGCGAGATGCTTCATCAAATCAGCGCGACCACCAAACGCCGCCACCGGTAAGCCACCACCGATGACTTTGCCCAATACAGTCATATCAGGTTGTATTCCATAGATTGACTGAGCACCACCCAAAGCAACACGGAAACCCGACATCACTTCATCGAACAGCAACAACGCGCCGTACTGACTGCAGAGATCGCGCATTACTTTTAAAAATTCTGGCGTTGCCGGTAACAGGTTCATGTTGCCTGCTACAGGTTCCACAATCACTGCTGCAACCTGGTGCCCCATTTTTTTGAAGACTTCGTAGAGCTGCGTTGGATTATTGAAATCCAGGACCATCGTATGTTTGGCAAAATCTTCCGGTACCCCCGACGACGTTGGATTACCAAAGGTAAGCAGACCACTGCCCGCTTTAACCAACATGGAATCCGCATGACCGTGATAGCAGCCTTCAAATTTAATCACCAAATCACGACCGGTTGCACCACGCGCTAATCGCAAGGCGCTCATGGCCGCTTCGGTACCTGACGATACGAGTCGCACTTGTTCGATCGAAGGCACGATGCGACAAATTTCTTCGGCCATCAAAATCTCACCCTCGGTGGGTGCGCCAAACGATAATCCACGTGTTGCTGCTTCTTGAACGGCCTTAACAACATCCGGATGAGCGTGTCCGACAATCGCCGGTCCCCATGAGCCTATGTAGTCTATGTAGCGTTTGCCATCGGCATCCCAGAACGATGCGCCTTCGGCATGCGTAATAAATCGGGGTGTGCCGCCGACTGATTTAAATGCGCGAACCGGTGAATTGACGCCACCAGGCGTACTGCGCTGAGCGCGGGCAAACAGGGTTTCATTCTTAGACACGTTATCTCCCGTGGTTATTGATAGCTTCTTGCACTGAAGCTTTTAAGTGTAGTGTTTTTTTTATTTTAGGATGCGCTTGGATCGATATCGCCTTCACGCGCCCAAAAAAAGCGATCAAGTACTAACTTACCCATCCCAAGACGCTGCGCGTGTGTCAGTGCAGCGTTGGTAAATTCTTCAGCTTCTGATACTGCTTCTGGTACATCCAGACCATTCGCCAGCATCGCTGCCATAGTGGCTGATAAGGTATTGCCTGCGCCTACAAATGGTCCTGCTTGTCTGGGCCAACCTGCGCTCCGCACCAAGCCATCTTCTGAAAAAAGTAAATTCGTTACATCAGCCGCTTCGCCGGGTGCGCCGGTCACAAATAGATATTCACATCCGAATTCGATTAATTGCAATGCATCGGTCTCGATCAGATTCTCTGTGCTGGGTTCGCGCCAGGTTTCAGCGAGTCGCGACAATTCATCCACCGAGACCTGCAGCAATGTCGTCTGAGGTATTAATAACTCACGCATGGCCATCAATACTTCTTCACTAGCGTCTTGGTCTGGCAGCATTGTGGTGAAGGGATCCAGCACCAGCGGTATCTCTGGATAATCAGAGACGATCTCAGCAATCACCGAAACGTGCTCAATGCTGCCCATGTAACCCACCTTAAATGCACTTACCGGCATATCTTCTAGCAGTACGCGTGCTTGATCCGCAACCCAATCAGGATCAACGGCCTGCACATCTTCAGCCCCCGTGGTGTCAGAAATCGCCAGTGCAGTGATCACAGAGAGACCGTGGCATCCCATTGCAGCGAATGCAGCAAGATCGGCTTGTATGCCAGTCGCGCCGACGGGATCGGCGACTCCAAAGGTTAAAACAAGCGGAGAAGTTTGGTTTTGCACAAGGAAAAGATTACTATATAAGGCCAAGTATTCTACTTTAAGGGCTGTACCGTGAGCGATAAAGAGACTGAGCAAGAATTCAAGACATGGATGTGCCTTATTTGTGGCTGGGTATACGATGAAGCAGCTGGTTTACCAGAAGAAGGCATTGCCCCAGGTACTCGCTGGGATCAAGTGCCAATGAATTGGACGTGTCCTGAGTGCGGTGCGCGCAAAGAAGATTTTGAAATGGTTGCGATTTAATTGATTCAAACCATACGCCATCTTGCTGAATGCGGGTGGTGTGAGGCTGGTTTGAAAAGATTTGTCGCCAAAAAGCCCATACTCAAGGAATTTTATTTGCCAATATTTTAAGTAGTTGTCTTTTTTGTTAGAGTTGCGCCATTTTCGTAATGCTTGCTGCGGGTGGCGTAATGAATGTACTAACAGCGCAGACAAAAATTCGACCTGATGTCTTGGTCGTCGACGATAGCAATACGATTCGTCGTTCAGCGGAAATCTTCCTTTCTCAAGCGGGCTACTCCGTTCGTTTGGCCCAAGATGGTTTTGAGGCCTTATCCAGCATTGTTGAACAAACGCCTGCGCTGATTTTCTGCGACATCCTCATGCCCAGACTCGATGGCTATCAGACCTGTAGTCTGATTCGTGCCAGCGAGCAGTATCACCATATACCCATCGTTTTACTTTCCTCTCGAGATGGTTTGTTCGATAGAGCGCGCGGCGTTTTGTCGGGTGCGAGCGCCTATCTCACCAAGCCCTTCACCAAAGATAGCTTGATCAAGACAGTCATGGATCTGATTCCGAAAGCAGTAGATAGTTAATTTTTTCACCTACAGAGTGTGGATGTTATCGGCAGACGTTTAATTCCTTTTATAAAGAGCTTTTATGACCCGACACAGTATTTTGGTAGTAGATGACTCACCTACCGATAGACACTTTCTGAGTGAATTACTTTTATCGCAGGGATATCACGTGACGGCGGTAGACAACGGTGAAGCGGCGCTTGCAGCCATTAAAAGCAATCCGCCGCATCTGGTGATCATGGATGTCGTCATGCCCGGTCAAAATGGATTTCAGGCGACGCGCGAAATTACTCGTGATCCTGCGACGCGTTCTTTGCCCGTCATCATTTGTACTAGCAAGAACCAAGAAACAGATCGTATTTGGGGTATACGCCAGGGTGCGCGTGATTTCATGGTGAAGCCCGTTGATCAAGCCTTGTTGTTGCAGAAAATCGCGACAATACTTAGCAACGTTAGTGCTTAGTGATGACTAATTGTGTCTGATACCGCGCTATCCAAACCAGATAAAGAGCTGGCCTTACGAGACTATCAGCGCGACCTGCTGACCCGCACTCAGTCGGCTCAGCAGTCGAGTTCTGTTTCTCAAAAACGTTTAGCTTTTTCAGCCGGAGGATATCGCTGGCTTATACAAATGGAAGACGCTATTGAAATCATGCCTATGCCAACCGTAGTGCCTGTTCCTGG